>CAYQKZ010000449.1:0-2684 GCA_964418135.1 uncultured Desulfobacterales bacterium | reverse complement strand
TCTCTCCCAACTCCGCCCCGATCAAACGTCTGAAAGACGATGCCCGGGACGAGAAAAGGCTGATTGATGTTACGCACGGTCGTAAAACCCGATCGATCCTGATTACGGACAGCAACCACATCATTTTGTCCTACGTTCAAACCGAAACCATTTCTCAGCGGCTGTCGATATTAAAAGATACGGAGTAACCGGTAATGATCCCATCCGATACAATTTCAGAAACCCTTCTCCCCACGATCAAAAGCCGACTGTTCATTCTCTCCGCACCGTCCGGCGCCGGCAAAACCACCCTCTGCCAGGCGATTCTCCAGCATTTTCCGGACATTCTGTATTCCGTCTCCCATACGACGCGGCCGCCCAGAAACGGAGAAACCCCTGGCATTGATTACCATTTTATCTCCCAGGATGAATTTCTGGAGATGATTGCATCCAACAAATGGGCCGAATGGGCCGAAGTTCACGGGAATTATTATGGCACATCCGCCGATTTTCTCAATCATGGACTGGAGGCTGGAAAAGACATTCTGCTCGACATCGACGTCAAGGGCATGCAGAAAATTGTCAAACTGCATCCTGCCGGTATTACCATATTCATCCAGCCGCCGTCTCTCGATGCTCTCAGAATCCGTCTGGAATCCAGAGGTGCCGACAGCCCAAACATCATTGAAACCCGAATGACGAATGCCATCCAGGAAATGACCGAAGCCCACCTGTACCGCCACATCGTTGTCAACGACAATCTGACAACAGCCACCGAAGAATTGATACGACTTATCGACACCTACCGGCACGATCGCCCCTTAACCCTTAACCCTTAACTTTTACAATCATGAAAACCGAAATCATCTACGGTATGCATCCTGTCATGGAAGCCCTGAAAGCCCTCAGGCGCTCCTGTTTTGAAATTTATATCACCCCGGACAGAACGCCCAGTCACCTCTCCGAAGTGATCGAGACTGCCAAGGCGCTGAACCTGCCCATCAAATCTCTTTCATCTTCCCAGTTGTCGATTCTTTCCGGTACGGAAGCCCATCAGGGTGTCGGCGCCAAAGTCAGCCTCTTTCCACTGGTCGAAATCGAAGATATGACCGATGCTTCGGCCGCTGGCAATCTCCCCACATTTCTGGTTCTTCTGGATGGCATCGTAGACCCGCAGAATATGGGAGCCCTGGTACGAACCGCCCTGTGCGCCGGTGTCCACGGCATTGTCTTTCCCAAAGACAGGTCGACCTCTGCCCTGCCCTCTGTTTCCAAATCTTCGGCCGGGGCCATGGAACACCTCAACATGGCCATGGTTACCAACCTGTCCGCAACCATTCAGGAGCTGAAACATGCGGGGTTGTGGATAGCCGGATTGGATAAATCCGCCGAAAAAACCCTCTATGATGTCGATTTGACAGGCCCCATCGCCATTGTGATCGGCGGAGAGGAAAAAGGCATCCGCCCGCTGGTCAAAAAGCAGTGCGATTTTCTGGTGTCGATCCCCCAAAGTGTCGGATTCAATTCTCTGAACGCTTCGGTTGCCGGCGCAGTCGTCATGTATGAAGCCGTGCGTCAGCGAATGGCTCAGAGACGATGATCGGTTTCAATCGTATAATAAGGCAATTCACATGGATGAACAGGATATACATGATAAAACAGGGTTCTTTCCATTCTATGTTTTTCATTATCCTGTCCATCCTGCATATCCATGTGAATAAATTTTAATGGATCATGATAGATTTTTTTTTAGTTGCCTAAGAACCTCCCCCAAACAATACATTTAACTGATAACAAAGAGGTATGAATGACTTCGTTCAGCAACATCTCGGTAAACAGCAATGGCAGCCTGACCGTTCCCGATTTTCCCATCATCCCTTTTATCGAAGGCGATGGTACCGGCCCGGATATCTGGCGGGCAACCCGGAACGTCGTTGATGCAGCCGTCCAAAAAGCCTATGCGGGAAAGAAACAGATTCAGTGGCTGGAAATCCTTGCCGGAGAAAAAGCCTTTCACCAGACCGGCGAATGGCTGCCGGAACAGACCCTGAATGCCATTCAACAGTATCTCGTGGCTATCAAGGGGCCGCTGACCACACCTGTCGGCAAAGGCGTTCGCAGCATCAATGTCACCCTCCGCCAAAAACTGGACCTTTACGCCTGTATACGGCCGGTTCGCTATATCCCGGGAGTTCCCAGCCCCATGAAGCATCCCGAAAAAATCGACATGGTGATATTCCGGGAAAATACCGAAGATGTTTATGCCGGTATCGAATGGCCGTCCGGCAGCGAAGATGCGGAAAAGGTGATCCAGTTTTTAAGGGAATCCATGGGCGTTCAGATTCCCGATCTCTCCGGTATCGGGATCAAACCCATGAGTGCAAAAAACAGCAAGCGTCTGGTGGCCCGTGCCATTGCCTACGCCATTAAAAGCCATCTGCCGTCCGTTACGCTGATGCATAAGGGCAATATCATGAAATTCACCGAAGGCGCGTTCTGCCAGTGGGGATATGAGGTGGCACAGGAACGGTTTCCAGATCGAACGATTACAGAAACTGCGCTTTTTGAAACGTATGGCGGCATCCAGCCCGAAGGAAAAATCGTTATCAAAGACCGTATTGCGGACATGCTGTTTCAACAGGTGTTGCTCCGGCCGGATGAATTTCAGGTGATCGCCACCCCCAATCTGAACGGCGACTACCTTT
>CAYQKZ010000448.1:0-2691 GCA_964418135.1 uncultured Desulfobacterales bacterium | reverse complement strand
CCGTACTGCCTTTGCCCCGCAGATGAGAAGCATCCCGTATTTCCACCTTGTCGTTATTGATATACAGATAAACCAGGTCCGGGGCTTTGCCGCGAATGATGATCTGGTCGTACCCGGCATGTTTCATTTCGGGCCCGAGAAAGCCCCCCATCAATGAATGGGACATTAAATTCGTTTGGGGAGAAATCGTATTCACGGCCACCCGATTGGCGCCGGGAACGGGCGTGGCATTGAGCAGGCCGGCGGTGAATATGAGCAGATTGTCTGGAGAAAAGGGTTCAACTTCGGGAGGAACCCTGTCAAACAATACCTTGGCGGCGGTACCCTGTCCCCCCAGATATAGCTCTGTTAATTTCGGGTCTGTTTCGACCTTCTCGATGCTTCCCCGGGATAGATCAATTTCCAAATTTACCCCTGTTTCTCCGTACCTCATTTTTTAGCCCCTTTGTTATGTGTTACCCTTTCAATATTGAAACATTTACCGTTACGTCCGCTCAGCCCCCGAAGGATATCCTTCCTATCTCGGTGCCGTATTTTTCTGGTTGTTGATCGGCCCTTCCATCATGCAAAAGCGATGATTGATCTCGTTTGCGATGTTCAATAGAAAATCGGCAATTCGTATTGTGACATCTTCCCGAAACTCTTGCTTGAGCCCCACGGCCCAGATGGCTGCCTGTAAATTCTCCTGGCACGTTTTCAGCGGAACGGCCACAGCGATCAGCCCTTCGATGTATTCTTCCCTGTCGTAGGCAATGCCGGTTTTCTTGACATCTAAAATTTCTTTTTTGTAGGCGGCCTTGTCGATGATGGTCATGGGTGTATATCGCTTGGGTGTATTTTTAGACAGGATGTCATCGATATCCGCTTCCGGCAGTTGCGAAAGAAGGGCTTTGCCTGCAACCCCGGCAAAAACCGGTATTCTCATGCCGATTTCCGATGATATTTTGATTCGGTGCGCCCGGTCTGCCTTGTCAACGATAATGACTTCCTGATCTGAAAGCATTCCCAAAAATGTTGACAATTTGAATTCATTGTTGATGGACTCGAGATAGGGATGTACGACCTGAATCAGCTCGGATCCCTCGGCCGCCGCTTTACCCAGTATATACAGACGGGGTCCCAATCTAAAGAGGCCGTCCGGTCCTTTATCGAGTATATCGAGATCGTTCATCGTATGCAGGATGTTGAATACCGTACTTTTATTCAGACCCAGATTCCGGACGATTTCGTTGAATCCAAAGGGATGTTTTTCTTCCGCCATCAGCGTCAAAATGGAAAAGCATTTTTCAATGGCCGGTACCCTTTTATAATTCAGAGACATGTTCCCTCTTGATATAGACTTTCAGAAAAATATACTTCAAATGGGTACAATCTGCGCTTTTGAAACCCCCACCCCGGCCCTCCCCCGCTGGGGGAGGGAGTTTGATGAAAACGCAGATTGTAACGACTCATAGTATAATTCCGCTGCGTTATCGGTCGGAGATATACTACAGTAGTATCTCTTCCCTGCTGCCTTGCGAAACGATTTTCTGAAAATCTGTAATTTATTGGCTCATCACGGATTAACGTGAAAACCATCGAATTGTCTGATTGTTTACGATGACAACATAATAAAGGACTGAGCCCGGATTTTTTGAGTCATGAACTTATCGAACGCGTCAACAAAAATTTCTTTTCTAAACGTTCTCTTAAGAGACCATTTGGACTCGAATATTGCCCATGTTCTATATTTAGTCAAGAAAAATAATTACCAAGGCAGGCAGAAAAGTTTATAGTGGAAATAATCGCAAAATATTCAGCAGTGAGTTCTATGCTAAGATCGCATTTGATGCGATCAGAGGGGGGGTAAGGCGGTTAACGAAATCGCCCAGGAGATTGGTGTACTTCCGGCACAAGTGCCCGGCCTTCACCGGCCTCCTCCTGGGTTTTACCGTCGCGGATGTGGTAGATACGCTTGAATGTCGGGATAATCTTTTCATCGTGGGTCACGACGATAACTGCGGTTTCATATTGGACGGCCATTTGATTGAGGATGCGGATAACGGCCAGGGCCCGCTCGCTGTCAAGGGGTGCAGTGGGCTCATCGGCAAGGATCACCGGCGGCCGGTTGATCAGCGCGCGTGCGATGGACACTCGCTGCTGCTCGCCGCCGGAAAGCTGCGAGATCATGGCCTTGGCCCGATGTGCGACGTCCAGCGCTTCAAGCAGCTCCACGGCGCGTTTCCGGGACTCGGCATTGGAGCGCCCGGCCAGCATGGGCAGCAATGCAACGTTGTCGGTGACATCCAGAAACGGAATCAGGTAGGGGGCCTGAAACACGAATCCGATCTTGTCGCGGCGCAGCGCCCGCAGATCCGGGATCTTCCAGCCGTTGTCATAAATGATTTCGTCTCCCAGCGTCATGCGCCCGGAAGTGGGTTCGATCACAGCACCCAGGCATTTAAGCAGGGTACTCTTGCCCGATCCCGATGGACCGATCAGTCCAACGACCTCGCCGGGAAAGACCTGCATGTCCACGCCCTTGAGGGCATCGACCGCAGTGTCTCCCTTACCGTAGCGCTTGCAGATGGCCTCGATGTGAATGCCTTTTTCTTTTATATCAGCCACTGATTGCCTCCGCCGGATCCACCTTGAGCGCGGTGCGGATCGCCAGCAGGCTCGCCAGTACGCAGATCACCATCAATACCATAA
>CAYQKZ010000447.1:0-2697 GCA_964418135.1 uncultured Desulfobacterales bacterium | reverse complement strand
TCCGCACCCACCCTCTCCCTCTCCCTCCCCTTCGCCTGTCCCCGTACCGGTGCCGGCACCTGTTCCGGTTCCCGTTTTAATCACTCTGATCATTCCGCGTACTTCATACTCCGGGTGACCCTGCACTACCAAACCTCCGGCAGCTCCACTGGGGTAACCCCGTTCATCGTGAATCCACACCTGAAAACCACGTTCTTTGGCCTGGCTGATATAAGATGCAATTGAATTCCATCCACTTTCGCTCTGTAGATAATTACTGTAAGGAACGCTTGTCTGAATTCCTCCGATACCATAATTCACCATTTCGTCCAAAACGGAACTGTTCATCGTTCCATTCATGGAATAATGAATCAGCCGGTATGCATTGGCAGGGTTTTTAAATTGCCTGTCGATGATTTCAAATGTGGCAATCTGGGTATTCCCCTGAATACTCAACAATAGAAATGCTATGATTATTGGAAATAAAGTACTTAAGTGATTTTTTTTCATTGTTAACAGGTTCTGATAATGTTAATATTTTAAGATAATACCATCGTGTGCTTTAAGTGATAAATGCACCGGATTCCCTGTCTTTTCAACCGCTCCATTGTTAGGGTTCCATCTTTCAACGTTTTTGTTTTTACTGAACGAAACGGTAAAACTGAGAGGTTGATTGCTGTCGTTTACAATGAGCACGACATCCGCTCCGTCAACTTTTTTATGGCTGCACAAAACGGGAAGGTTGGCAGGCTCAAACCTGAACTCACGGGGAATCCATTTTTCAAGCTGTGATTGCAGGGCATCGGGCGTAAATTCCTTCAGGAACAAGGAATTCGCTTGTTGAAATATTTTTTGGGAAGATGATTTAATTTTTTCAGAAGGAAAACCCTCCGGTGAATTTTCCGGGATGGCATTAAATGCCAGCACTTTTCCTCCTGCCTCTGCAAATGATTGAATGTTTTTCATGGCGCTTTGCGGGATTGTCTCCACTCCGGGCAGGATGAGGACATCCCATTTCAACGGCCCATGACAGAGTTTCCCTTTTGCTATTTTTGAATCGGTCAATGCATTTACATCAATGTAGGAGAATTCCCACTGATGTGCATAAAGGTGGCTGGCAACGGAATCGAAAAGTTCGGAGAGTTTCCTTACTGCGGGGGCTCCGCCTGCCATATCGTCCCAGTTTTTGTTCCATGCGGGAATCGGCCTTAATTTTGTCCAAATGGTTTCGACAGGGTAGAGGACTGCAATTCTCGAGGCACGGTACCCGCTGTTCATCAGTGTGGAAATTCTTGCCACATAGGTGTTGAAATCCATTTTTTCCTCCCGGGATGCATGTTGCAGTTGCAGGTAATTGTTGAAATGGGTGATTCCTCCAACCATTTGCCGGTTGACGGTACCTTTCACATCATTGGTCGGGGCTTCTTTTCCATTATGAAAACGAGGATCGGTAACGGGGCAAATCTCCGACATCACTTCCGTTGTCCCGTTGAGTTCAGCCGCCGAGGCTGCCATCCTCGAAGAATAAAGGTACCTTCGGGTATAACCGGGCATTCCGGTTAACACATCAATCCCCGGGATATCCATTTCCCTGAAGCAGGCCATGATGTCGCCGTACAACAATGCCTGGATGGGCAGCGATTCCTCCAGCAACATATGCCCGCTCGATTTAACACCCTGGCTGTTGCAATACTCTTTTACAGGTTTAAAAAAGTAGTTGCTCATGAATTCGCTGATGAGACTGAAATACTGGTACCGGAGCCTCTTCCCTTCATTTCCTTCATCATACAGGATTGTCAGCCAATTATCTTCGGGTTTCCATCCAAAACGGGAATATAGTTCATCCGACAGGTTTTTTTTCCAGGGATAAACTCCATATCCGAGGTTTTGAAAAGAATGCCCCATGCTGGAAGGTTCATCGGTGAAAGTGGCATAAAACAGGTTACCTAATCTTTCACCTGCCTTTTCTGCATATTTTTTATGCGTCAGTTCAATAAACTGTTGGGTAACCTCCGGCATAAGCAGGCTGGGGTAAAACCGGACTTTTCCTCCCCTTATGGTTCCGGATTGGAAACCGGATCTCAATATTCCTGCCGATACCTGAGCAATCCGCCAGGCTCCGGAAGGAACATTCCATTCCAATTTTCCTCCGGATGCAAACTGGCTGATATCGTTTGCTTTATCAATCTGATTCTTTCCATCGGCCACCGGGATGGCTTTTACAGAAATCAGTTTTCCGGGCAGAGTTTTCAGTCCAATTTTTTGAGGACCCGCAATAAGGCTGTCTTTAAAGAACAAACCCTCTGCTTCCCAATCCGGGTGTTCCTCCAGAATGTAACCCCCGGCCATCCCGGAAGGATACCAGTTCTCATCATAAAGCCACACATTCATCCCCCTCGACTTTGCAGCCCTGACAAACCTGAAAAACGACTCCATTTCTTCGTCGTTTTTAAGATAATCATTGGTCCAGTTGACATTGGTGGCCAAACCGCCATAACCATTCCGTAAATAGTTGTCAAGGATGGAGTCCTGTTTGGCGGGATTTTCCGGATGATTGTGGGTATTCTTGTTGGGCCGGAATTCAGATGAAGGAGATTTAAAAGATTTTTGAAGTTGCGCCCTGGTTTGGAGGCAACTAAGAATCAGTATTAACATCCACATTATATTAAGGGATATTTTTTTCATATCTATCAAAAAGTTAGCTACTTACAATTAATG
>CAYQKZ010000446.1:0-2698 GCA_964418135.1 uncultured Desulfobacterales bacterium | reverse complement strand
AAATGCCCCTCCTGCCCGAATCAGTTTAGACTTGGGATTCCAGGGACCGAGTTATACAGTGACATCGTCGAATGAATCCGGTGCCTGTGCGATTACCAATGCCGTTGATATGATTCGCTGGAAAAATGCCGATGTTGTTGTTGCGGGTGGGGTGGATACGTTATTGACCAGAAATTTTATCCATCAGTTTAACTACCACAATCTTCTGACCATCCACAATTCTCATCCCGGTTTGGCTGTAAAACCTTTTGATAAAAAACGGGATGGTTTTGTTTTATCAGATGGCGGTTGTGTGTTGATACTGGAGGATGCGGAATATGCTCAAAGACGAAATGCGCGTATTTATGCCTACATAACCGGTTATGGCGTGGGGGGCGCTTCGCCTCAGCTCAATGAGGGCATGTCAAATACCATGAAAACGGCACTGGAAATGGCAGCTCTTTCACCTGAAAGGATCGATTATCTTTGTGCATCCGGAGCAGCGACAATCGATAGCGATTTGAATGAAGCTAAAGCAATTCGTCAAGTTTTTGGCGCTCATGTAAATCAATTGATGGTCAGTTCTTTTAAATCCATGATCGGTCATACGATGAGTGCCAATGGTGCCATCGGAGTAGCAGTGTGTGCACTTGCATTGAAAACCGGCCATATTCCCCCGGCTGTCAACTTAACGGATCCCGATCCGGAATGTGATCTCAATTTTGTGCGAACAAAGACGATGCACCCATATACTTTACATGGTGCCATGAATAATGCGTTTGGTTTTGATGGTTCTCACTGGAGTATGATTCTTCAATCGCCGCAATGATACGGTCGGCAAGGAAAACTTCTATGAATTTCTTAGAAGGAAAAAAGATTGTAATTTCAGGTGTTGCAAATCAGAAGAGCATTGCCTGGGGCATAGCAAAGTGTCTGCATGAAGTGGGCGGCCAACTGGCATTTTTATGCCTGCCCTCCAACAGCCGACGCGTGAAAAAATTGGTGAAACAGATCGATTGCGATGCTGTTATTGAATGCGATGTGCAAAATGATGATCAGATACGGAATGCTTTTTCGGAGATTAATGACGTTTTTCATGGAGAGATGCATGGACTTGTTCACTCTGTGGCATACGCAAAAATTGATGACTTGGGTGGTGAATTCATAGGGATATCCCGTGAAGGGTGGAACCTTGCTCTTGAAGTCAGTGCGTATTCACTGGTGGCTTTTACCCGTTATGCGCGGCCCATGATGAAAAACGCCGGCGGGGGGTCCATTGTCGCCTTAATCTTCAGTGGAGGGGAGCGGGTGGTAGCCGGTTATAATGTCATGGGAATTGCAAAGGCTGCACTCAATATGTCTGTGCGGTATTTGGCCTATGACTTGGGTCCTGAAAATATACGCGTCAATGGTATTTCATCCGGGCCGGTTGTAACCATGTCATCCATGATGGTGGCGGGCTTTGATAAAGCAATGGATATAACCCCAAAGCATACTCCGATGCTTCGGAATATAACAGTCGATGATGTCGGTAATACCGCTCTGTATTTTATGTCGAATTTATCCGCTGGTGTAACCGGAGAGATTCTACACGTTGATTCCGGTGCTAACTCACTTATGGCGCCGTCTGTCGTACATCCAAAGTGTACAGAATGTTAATTATATAGATAAACTGTTATCATCGCTAAATTTATTACAATGGGGATGTAATGAAAGTTGGTATAGTGGGTTGCGGTAAAATGGGTTCTTCAATTTTCAAGCTCCTTGCCGACAAGGGCTTTGAAATTACGGTTGTTGAACAGAATCCGGAGCGGTTACAGAGCTCTTCTGATATGTTTTTTAAAAAGATAGATCGCTCCCTCAGGCGTCAGGGGATTTCTGATAACGAGATTGACAATCGTAAAGCCCAGTACCATTTCAGTCAGCACATATCCGCATTGGCTGATGCGGATATTGTTATTGAAGCTGTCTTTGAAGATTATGATTTAAAAGCACAAATTTTTAAACAATTGGAATTGGTCGTTCGTAACGAGTCAATACTGCTAACCAATAGTTCATCGATATCTATTCACAACCTTGAAAAAGAGCTGAACCATCCAGAACGATTTTGTGGATATCATTTTTTCCATCCAATTGTGATGATTGATCTGATCGAAATTATCAGAACAGCTCAAACCCCCGAATGGCTGATCGCCCGATTAAAAAATTTTTCGACACAGATTGGGAAAAAAAACATTGTTGTTTCAGATGGACCAGGTTCGGTAATCAATGCGTTGCTGGTCTATTATTATGCCGAAGCCGTTTATATTCTTGAAGAAGGTATTGCACCACCATCACAGATCGATCACTTTGCCAAGTCCTTGTTTTATGTAGGTCCTTGCGAGTCTCTTGATGTAATTGGTGTAGACTTATTTTTATCTGGCCTGCAGCTTACCCAAAGCCCTCTTGTGCCGATTCGGCGCCCCAGGCCCGGTCAGGAACATGTTCCGCAGGAAGAAATCAGAGGGAGAAAAGGCTTTTATTTCCCAGAGATTATCGATCGGATGCTATCCAGGGACCCGAAGCAACGTCCCACCGCTCGCGCTCTTCTAGAATCTGCATATTTCAGTTCGCTGTCGACTGTGACAATGGCGGCAGTGGCGGCTCCTCTTGCTCCAGGTAAGAATGTTGAAAAATATGCATTTGATAGAACATTCTTTTTGCCGTTATGGAGATTAGA
>CAYQKZ010000445.1:1334-2708 GCA_964418135.1 uncultured Desulfobacterales bacterium | reverse complement strand
GACCTCGATGCTCGGATTCAGGGCGTGCAAGGATTGTAAATCGATCGGCAGCTTGAGACTGTATATTCAAATTCATATTTCATCAACACATACCCCAACCAGGATTCCCGGCTGCCGATCACCGATGTATTTCTGAAGAATGTTGCCACCTTCAGATTCAGACGCAGAAAAGATTCTTCGAGTTCCGCATCGCTCCAGAGGTAAAAAACTCTGCCGTCGGCAGCACGGATGCACCCTTCACCGGCTTTCATCGTCAACAAAATCACACAAGGGGATGCAACCCCGGAAAGGAGTTTTTGAATGACAGGAACAAATCGCTTATGGGAAATATGAACCAGTGAGCCAACCATCATGAGAGCATTCCATGAACCTATCGTAAAATCGAAGTGTTCCATATCCCCTTCTATGACCGGACACCCACTGTGTTTTCCGGCAAGCCGAGCCAGGAAAGCGGAACGCTCGAGACCGGTGGGTTGAAATCCCCGCTGTTTCAGCCAGAGCAGATCCCGGCCTGACCCACAGCCGATATCCAGAATTCGCGGTTGAGGGGGAAGAAATTGGATAAAAGGAGACAAAAAACCGGATGGATCTGCTGAAACGGTCTGATCATAGTATTCACGGGCATGAATGTCGTAATAATCCGTCATCGGCATTTCTTCTGAAGCAGGATTTCACTGAAGCCGCTTCTAAGCAGATCCGGCAATTCCACGATTTCACTGAACCCATTTTCTTTGTAAAAAGATCGTGCAGGAATGTTAAATGAAGATACTGTTGACCAGATATTGCCGGAAACACACTTGATCTCATCTGATATCCACGCGACGATATTCTGCCCCATGTTCATGCCCTGATGCTGCGGAAACAGCGCCAGAAGCTCGATATACGGCCCCCGCAGCCAGGGATATCGCACACAGACCACACCGGCGATGGCTTCAGACACAACGGCCACATATCGATTCAGGGAGGGATCGCTTCGCATCAGATATCCAATCAGGCCGGCCTCGGTATAACCCAACCGATGCCAGGGATCCATGACCGCCAGGGTTTTTCCGATCGATTCAGCGTCTTGATCTGTCATCAGCCGCAGATTGCAGGAAGGCAATCGATACTGCATTGCAGAAAACGGCATATCCGCAGAAGTCATTTGACTTTCCCCGCAGCCGCTCGGTCATAATGAAGATTGTCTCCCGGCACAAGTTCGTAGCATTCCTTAACGGCAACCGCCGGTCCGTGGGTCAGGAGTTCGCTGACCGTGACAAAATCAAACCCCATTTCCCGAAGTCCGGGAATAAAAATGGGGAGTGCACGGGATGTTTCATGCCCGCGGCCGTTGGCGTGGCAGATGACGATCGAACCTGACTTTGTCTCGGACAA
>CAYQKZ010000445.1:0-1324 GCA_964418135.1 uncultured Desulfobacterales bacterium | reverse complement strand
CGATCATTTGGGCAGACCGGTTAGGGGATGGATCACCGGATACAACATCCCACTGGATGGCCTTCAGACCGAAATGATTCAGCATATCCAGCGCCTGTGGCGTACAGGTTCCATATGGAAACCGGAATATGCATAGCCTTTCGGGAATTTTATTCATTTCAGACGGGTCTATCCCGGCCGAAAGCGTTCTCTGCCGAAGCGTTTCCCAAAAAGATTCATATTGCATCTGGGTCCAAAGAATCTGGGTCTGCATTCGGGATGAATCGACCGTTCGGAAATTGGTATGACTCCAGGAATGGTTTCCGATCTCGAAAAGAGGGTCTGCCATGAGCTGTAAAATTTTTTCGGGATGCGATACCATCCACATCCCGCCGGCAAAAAAGGTCGCCTTTATCTGATGTGCTCTGAGATAATTGATGATATCGGCATCATAGCCGGATTTCCGGTTTGTCGATTCACACAGATCAAACGTCAATGCGATGACTTTTTGACGGTAACGGGGCGTGACACTGCGGATGGAACCCTGTAATTCCTTGCTGAGCGGGGCATGGATAGCCGCAGGAATCTCCTGCGGCGGCGGATGCCGATATCCCCGCTCGACACCCGTTTTATCTTCAGGCTTTCCCATCAATTCTTGGGGCGTCCAGAGCGTTGTTAAAATCGTTTGAGAGCCAAATGTTTTTTCAGCAATGGAAGTTGCTCCGGAAACAACCGCATCCGGATTATCCCCTGCCAGGCAGAATGCGTTCATAACAAATATCATAGACAGGGCAATAAGGCAGCTCACATGAAATAATCTCTCAGATCGAGATATGTTAGAATTCACCATGTGTTGATCATCGTTTCAAAACTCCCCCCTCCCAGCCTCCCCCCGCTGGGGGGAGGCGTTTCTATAGCCATGCTCCTCAAGGGGGGGATTGTATGACGAGAGGGCAAAAAAAAAGGCCCTGCAATGACATGCAGGACCTTTACATACATATGAACCGTCTAAAATCTAGAAAAAAGAATTAGACGCAGCCGGTCGGTTTCGGAAGGCCGGCCATTTTACAGGCTCCCTTGCCCGGACCTGACGGGAACAGCTCGTAGATGTGTTTCAGCTTGAAGCCGGTAACCTTGGAAAGTACGTGAACCATCGGAGCGATACCGTTCTTCTCGTAGTATTCTCTCAGCATGGTGATGACCTTGCGGTGTTCTTCGTTCAGTTCGTCGATACCTTCTTCTTTTTTCACAAACTGGACCCACGCTTCCGACCAGTTGGCGTAAGAATCAATAAAACCGTCTTCATCGACCACAAACTTTGTACCCTGAAATTCGATTTCTGGCA
>CAYQKZ010000444.1:2415-2709 GCA_964418135.1 uncultured Desulfobacterales bacterium | reverse complement strand
GGTGAATCCGGCTTATATCGTTCCGCCCACGTTCCAGCGCGTTGCACAGCCCGGTCAACCCATTACCAACCCATTGAGCGGCGATCGCATCTCTTTTTTCACGTTTGCAAGCATGTTTGCCCTGCTCCAGAGCGGCTATTCCGTGGAATATGTCAATGAAATTCTTGAAAAAGACGCTATTCAGCAGGATGGACTGGTGATGTCGGAAGCTGAACAGAAGGTGATCATGTCCCGCATCGACAGTTTCAACCTTGCGATAAAGGCCGCGGCACAGTCTTACAGCAACGTGTATAT
>CAYQKZ010000444.1:1757-2405 GCA_964418135.1 uncultured Desulfobacterales bacterium | reverse complement strand
ATTGCAGATGTCGGCACATACCTCAACAGTACTCTGGGCGGAGTCGAACCGGTGACGATCGGCGGCAGGGTGCTGACCCGAAAATGGTCTCGGGGCAATGCCTTCAGCCTGGATGGCGTTCATCCGGCCTATACCGGGCAGGCCCTGATTGCCAATTATCTGCTCAATGAAATGAATCGGATATTTCAACTGAATGCCCCGCTCATCGATCTTGAGCAGACCCTGGCTTTTGACCCCTATATCGACCGGGACGGAGACGGATGGGTTCCCGGCCCGGCCTACCCGCCTTTGGGCCTGACAGAGCTGCTTTTCATGTTCACAGATCCGGATGATACCGATCCTTCGGTTCGCGCCACCCTGCCCGCCAATTTCTGGAACCGGATGTCCCGGATTCTTTTCCGGGAATTGATCGGAAAGCCTGGGATGCAACAACTGGCGGAATCATTGCCTTCTTTCTGATATTTTGAAATGAAAACTTCCATGTCCAATCCACCCTGGGTAGAACTGATTTTACGCGGAATTCGTCTATTTGACTCGGTTGAAGATAGCGATCTGCGAGAACTGGCCGCAAGCCTCCAAGTCGTTTCGCTGGATGCCGGCCGGATTCTTTTCAGCGAGAACGATTCCGGCAATTGTCTCTATATCATT
>CAYQKZ010000444.1:0-1747 GCA_964418135.1 uncultured Desulfobacterales bacterium | reverse complement strand
AGAAGGAAATTTGGAAATCATCAAAGCTTATGGCACAGCAGAAGAACGCCTGATTCGAAACAGGGGGCCAGGCAATTATCTGGGCGAAATGAGCATGTTCAACCAGGAAAAACGCAGATCCGCAACTGTTCAGGCCGTATCCCGCTGCACGCTGCTGAAAATGAACCATGACGCTTTCCGCGCCCTGCTCCACCGTCAGCCGGATCTGGCCATTGAAGTGATCCGGCAGTTCAGCCACCGCCTTCATGACACCGACAATGCCATCATTGACGGCCTTCAAGAAAAAAACCGGCAATTGGCCTCCGCCTATGCCGAACTTCAGGCCGCACAAATGCAGATCATCGAAAAGGAAAAACTGGAGCACGAACTTCAGGTAGCCCATGAGATTCAGGAAAGCATCCTGCCTAATACCCTTCCGGTCATTCCCGGAATTGACCTCGGGGCGATGATACACCCCGCACGGGCTGTGGGCGGCGATCTGTACGACCTGATCTCTCTGAATGACAACTGCCTGGGTGTTGTGATCGGCGATGTCTCCGACAAAGGCGTTCCCGCTGCAATCTTCATGGCCCTTTCACGCAGCCTGCTCCATGCCGAAGCTTCTCGCATGGCCCCTCCGTCCGTTGTGCTGCGCGAAGTCAACCGTCACCTGCTTGCCATGAACACCGCCGGATTATTCATCACCGTCATTTACGGCGTTCTGGACTGCAATCACCGGCAGTTCACCTACGTGCGCGCCGGACATGAATTTCCCTTCTTCTTTGAAATGGATGGCTCGGAGATATTACCGGTCAAGAGTTACGGGCAGGCATTGGGTCTATTCGAGGATGTCAGACTGGAAGAGCAGACCGTCTCACTTCCGCACGGATGCCGGATCGTGCTGTTCACAGACGGGGCAACGGATGCCGTCAACCCCGAGGATGAACGTTTCGGACGAGGGCGTCTGAAGGAAGCTGTACGACGTCATTTGCCATCTTCGGCACAGAATTTCTGTGAGGCGATATTTCAGGATATCGCTCAATTCCAGAACGGCACCTCACAGACCGACGATATGGCGATGGTGGCCATAGACATTCTATAGACCATTCAGAAAAATTTTTTCGCTGCGTTATTGGTCGGGAATGGCCGAAAAATGCCTATTCCCTCCCTGCTGCCTTGCAAAATGAATTTTCTGAAAATCTATATGATGCCGGGGAAGCCGGCAGATGTTTGACTTAGGCTTCGCAGCAGCAGCCGGATTCATACCATAAATCAAAATCATGGCCCACGGAATATTCCTTGACATCGGCCCGGTTTTTAAACCAGTCTGAAATAAATTCCTTGTCAGCGGCATCCGGACAGCAATAGCGTTTATTTCTGATAATGATCCCTTCCCAGGAATCCTCAGCAGTGCATCCGCCTCCGAAAACCAGGCCTCTGGACGCGACGGCATCCAGAAACTCCTGAAGAAACTTGTCTAAATCCGCCTCCGAAAGGCCCTGGGGTTCCCAGGTAATTTCAAATCCTTTTTCCTGGAATTCTCCCAAATTCAATTTTTTTCTGATGCGCTTTTTCATTCAATAACTCCTTATCATATGGATCATATCGGTCTGGTAAGTGATAATGGTTTCTCATGCACAGGCATGAAGGTGTCGAGAAAATTTTGTTACGTGGTTCTTGTGTATTTCTTGTTTCAATGAATTATCTTCGAGTTATACTGCGAAAGGGCATAATCCCTACTTTCCTTATGCTCCCTCTCCCAGCGGGG
>CAYQKZ010000443.1:0-2714 GCA_964418135.1 uncultured Desulfobacterales bacterium | reverse complement strand
TCGATGTTCGAGACCTGACTTCCGGGTTTCGGGCCTACAATGCCGCATCCATGTCTGCGTTGATTTCAGCGGATACGGCCCTTCTGGATTATCAGGATCTCGGTGTTCTGCTGGCGCTGAACAAGGCCGGATTCCGCATCATGGAAGTTCCTGTCAGTATGTGTCGTCGAACCAACGGCCATTCACGGGTTTTTTCCACATGGTGGCATGTTCTGCGGTATCTGGTTATCACCCTTATTCTTTGTCTGTCGAAAATGGATATGAAAATCGCTTTCAGAAATTTACCGGTGAGAGAATAACATGGTGATCGAGCCTGCTCACCTGGTAACATTTGGAATTGGAATCGGGATAGCCCTATCCATATTTTTGATGGTTCGAAAGAACCATCTGATGGTCAGCCATGCCGTCTGGTGGCTGATGATTGCCTTTGCCAGCATGGCATTCGGCGTTTATCCGAAGTTGATCGATCGGGTCGGTGCGGTCTTTGGGATTCATTATCCGCCCACCCTGCTGATTGTGATCGGCATGGGGTTGATTCTGATCAAAATGCTGACCATGGATTTGAAACTTTCCGAGCAGGAACGTAAGATTCGGGCCCTGACCCAGCGGCTGGCCATTGTGGAAAGTGATATATTTCGACATGATTCTTCCCATCCGGATTCTGGGGCAGCAGCTTGTTTCAACAGGGTGAATGGTTCAGAACCTGATCCGGCGGCAGCGATTTCGGATGAAATGGATCAGAAGGACGTTTCTATGCTGGTTCTACCTCAAGACAGTATCGGTGTTGCCGCCGATACGATCGGGCATGGATCGTGAGCGCACCTGAAAAGAATGTTTACAGTGCCTGATATCTAAGTTATCTTTATGTCTTTTTTCCGATCCCCATTGAAATGTGATATACTGTCAACGGTCATAATCTTAACTTTTGCGTCCTCCCGCTGGGGAGGGGGCATAGGGAAATCGCTGATTATGTCCGTTTGCAGTATATATTCATCGGTTGCGGCTTTTTTTCTGTAACCGACCAAGCGGAGCTATGTAACGATGAAACCTCTTTTTACCCGAAACATCCTGTGTATTGGTGCCGGTTATGTGGGCGGGCCGACGATGGCGATGATCGCCTGCAAATGTCCCCATTATCGGGTAACGATCGTCGATATCAATCCCGAGCGGATCGCCCAGTGGAATTCAGATCACCTGCCGATTTACGAACCAGGTCTGGATGAGATTGTCCGGGCGGTCCGGAATAAAAACCTGTTTTTCAGTACGGATATCGAAAACGGCATTCGGGAAGCCGATATTATTTTTGTCAGTGTCAATACGCCGACCAAGACCTTCGGTGTCGGGGCGGGGATGGCAGCCGATCTTCAGTATTGGGAGAAAACCGCCCGGCAGATTCTGGAATACGCGACCTCCGATAAGATTGTCGTGGAAAAGAGTACGCTTCCGGTTCGAACCGCCCAGGCCATGGAGCGGATTTTGTTTTCAACAGACAGCGGCGTGCGGTTTGAAGTGCTTTCCAATCCGGAGTTTCTGGCGGAAGGTACGGCCATTCAGGATCTCGAGCAGCCGGACCGGGTGCTGATCGGTTCCCGGCAGACCCCAGGCGGTATCAATGCCAGGAATGTTCTGGTGGAAATTTTTTCCAACTGGGTTCCCCTCGAACGGATTCTGACGACAGATATCTGGAGCAGCGAACTGTCCAAGCTTGTCGCCAATGCGTTTCTGGCGCAGCGGATATCGTCTATCAATGCCATTTCCGTGCTGTGTGAGAAAACCGAGGCCGATATCACGCAGGTGGCCCGGGCTGTCGGTATGGACAGTCGGATCGGTCCCCGATTCCTGAATGCCAGCGTCGGATTCGGTGGTTCCTGTTTTAAAAAAGATATTCTGAACCTGGTGTATATCTGTCGGTACTACGGTTTGAACGAGGTGGCCGATTACTGGAATCATGTCATCGAAATCAACGAATATCAGCGGTCTCATTTTGTCGAGACCATGCTGAATGCCATGTTCAATACACTTTCCGGCAAACGTATTTGTCTGTTTGGTTTTGCATTCAAGGCCGATACCGGCGATACGCGGGAGAGCCCGGCAATCCAGATTGCCGAACGGTTGATCGAAGAACGGGCCGAACTCGTAATCACCGATCCCAAAGCCCTGACCAATGCCAAATCCGATCTGAAAAAGATGGCTGGAAACGTTCAGTTCATCGAAGATCCTTATGAAGCGGCAGCCGGCAGCCATGCCATTGCCGTCATGACGGAATGGCGTCAGTACCGGGAGCTGGATTATGAAAGGATTTATCGTTCCATGGTGCAGCCGGCATTCTTATTTGATGGCAGGAATATCGTCGATCATCAAAAGCTCCATGAACTCGGATTCAACGTGTATCCCATCGGAAAACCGCGGCTGACGCATCTGTAAAAAAGGAGGCAGGGGCGGGGGGGAGGGGTTAATTGTGTGAATTTTCCAATTGTCTATTACGTCCGTTTATTAGCTCCGGTGACAAGAAATATAATTGTCAACCCAGCGGATGCGGGGATGGGGTAAACTGTCGGGCGGACTGAAATGCTCAAGTCGTCAGGGGAGGCGCATACATGCGGATGCATCAGAATAAACGAATTCTGGTTACCGGGGGGGCCGGGTTTTTGGGTTCTCATCTGTGTGACCGATTGGTGGAAGAGGGGCATGATGTCCTGTGTCTGGATAATTTC
>CAYQKZ010000442.1:0-2723 GCA_964418135.1 uncultured Desulfobacterales bacterium | reverse complement strand
ATGGGTCCTTCAGATTCTCAGCCACCACTTCCGCTATGTGCTGAACCCGGACCCGGCTGTTTCGCTTGTCCATTCCCCCACGAAGCTGAAGCACGCAACCCGGGCAGTCGGTTACCAGAACATCCGCCACGGTATTTTCGACGTTATCGAGCTTCTGGCGCAGAATCTCTGCAGAAATCTCGGGGAATTCAAGCGAATAAGATCCCCCGAAGCCGCAGCAGACATCTTCGTCTTTGCATGGCGCATAATCCAACCCTGCAGTCTGCAACAGCTCCCGTGGCTCCCGGGTTACACCCAGACCCCGGCAGAGATGGCAAGGGGAATGATAGGCAACCCGCGTTTGATTCTGAAGAAAATCCTCTGGTGCAGCTTTCAGAATATTGACCATAAACGAGCTGAAATCAATCAATTTATCCTGAAGGCATCGCAATTTCTCGGTCAGCTCGGGCGCGTCGGCCAAGAGCCGCAAGTAGCCTTCTTTCAGGTGCGACCCGCAAGAAGCGCACAGCACAACTACATAATCATAACGATCAGGTTCCATGGCTTCCAGATTTTGAACAGCCACAGCCCGAGCTGTTTGTTCTTCAGCCATCATCATGGCCGGCAGCCCGCAGCAACTTTGCCCCATGGGGTATTCCATCTGAACGTTGTAGCGGGTCATCAGGCGGACCAGGGAAACCGCCTGCTCCGGAGACACAAAATCCACAACACATCCGCCAAACAGCGCCACCCGGTACCTGGGGTTTTGAATTTGCGGGCGCATTTTCGGCCACTGATCCCGGAATGGTTTTTCGGCAAGTGCTGGCAACATTCTAAAATCATGGGCCTTTCCAAAAATGAACGGCAGGTGCCGCAACACGCCCGCATCTTTTTGAACCAGGGGTTTTTGCAGGGTGGATGCCATCTTGAGCATCGAATGAAACAGCCTGCGGTTTTTTTTTTCCTTTGATAGAACAGCGTTTTTAGCAGGACGGGCGCCTTCATCTTCTATAATGTTGGCGTACACTTTCTTGATGAGATAAGGAAGATCGATGTTGACCGGGCATACGGATTTACATGCCTGGCAATTCAGACAGTTCCGGACAATGGCCCGGGCATTGTCTTTTCCATGATAAAAATAAGTGAGAATCAGGCCGATCGCCCCGATATAGACATGCCCCAGGGTATGGCCCCCGACTTTGCCATAAACCGGGCAGACATTCGAGCAGGCCCCGCAGCGAATGCAGCGAAGCGCCTCTGAAAAAACCGGGTCTTTGGCCAGATCGAGTCGGCCGTTATCCAGAAATACGATGTGAAGGATTTTTTTCCCGGTGACAGATGCCCCGCATTCCACCGCCCCGGTAATAAAGGTGACATAAGAGGTCAGGGCCTGACCCGTGGCGTTTTTGGGCAGTACCTGGATGATGCGAAGCGCCGCTGAAAGGTCTGGAACCAGCTTATCCAGCCCCACCAGGGCCACATGCACCCGTGGGAGTGTCGTGGTCAGCCGAGCGTTTCCTTCGTTGCTGATGATCCCCAAAGTGCCGGTTTCGGCAATGGCCAGGTTGGCGCCGCTGATGCCCATGTCTGCGGCCAGAAAAGCCGGACGGAGTTCTTTTCGGGCCACCTTGACCATGCGGTCGATATCTTCCAGATCGACCGGCGTTTGGGTGACATCGCCGAAAAGGGTTCCCACCTGCTGCCGGGAAAGATGGATGGCTGGCATGACCATGTGGGAAGGGCCTTCGTGCCGCAGTTGAATGATCCACTCCCCGAGATCGGTTTCCGTTACTTTGAACCCATCGGCTTCGAGATGATCATTTAAATGGGTTTCTTCAGCGGTCATGGATTTGGATTTGACAATGGACGTCACCCCATTGTCCCGGCCGATTTTTGCAATGATCTCGTTGGCCTCCCGAGCGGTTCCGGCCAGATGGACCACAGCACCCGCAGCCTCGGCTTCAGCCTTGAACCGGTCGAACAAAATTTCCAGTTGCGTCAGTGCCTGGTCCTTGCCTGTGGCAATCTGATCCTTCAACGTCACCAGATCGATGCCCTCGAAGGCCTTGGCGCGGGACACCTTGTAGGCCGAGGCAAAATTGTCCAAAGCCTTTCGCAGAAACCGGTTGCCCAGGGCGGCTCTGATCCGGTCTCGATAGGTTTTCATATCCTGGGCTGTTTGAATCATGACGGATTTTCCTCCATGATGAGAATGTGAAGCGCCTGGGGGCCGTGAACGCCGATGGCCAGCACCCGCTCGATGTCTGCGGTCCGGCTGGCGCCTGTGATAAAAGACATGTAGCCCGGCGGGGATTTCATCGTCTCGACCAATCTGTCGGAAAGTGCCACGGCATCGGGCAGAATCCGGGAAGCCGGAATCCAGGCGACATGGGTTTCGCTGAGCATGGTGGCGATCCGCAAGTCTTCGGATGAAGAATTCAGAACCAGGGTGCCGGTTTCGGCAATGGCCCAGTCGGCATGGGTCAGCGCCGTGTGAATGTCTGTCAAATGGTTTCTGAGCGGCGGATGCAGAAATGTCAGGCCTGCGGCACTGCAAAATGTTTCCAGCACTTGGCGATTCTGCGAATCCAGACAGGGAGCGGCAAGGGTCTTGCCGTTCTGCCGCAGGGTCAGATCAACGACATACCGCAGCACATCTTCCATGCCACATACCGTTGTCACCACGGCCTGAACCAGTTCAGCCTTTTCTTTCATGCGGTGAGTCAGCTCACGATGTTTCATAT
>CAYQKZ010000441.1:0-2738 GCA_964418135.1 uncultured Desulfobacterales bacterium | reverse complement strand
AATCACTCCGGTCGCCTTGAATCACTCCGGAACGGCATGTGGGATGAAGAGGACGGCTTCTATTATGATCTCCTTCGTCTGCACCCGGACGGCAGTTGCCGCCGGCCAAAGGTGCGCTCCATGATGGGATGGCTGCCGCTTTGTGCCACAATGGAAATTCAAGAGCCTAACAATCGCATCAAGACCGACGCAGGGAAGCTGGCGAGGCGCTACGCGGAAAGGTCATTGGCCGGCGCGGCTTATGCGAAGCGTTATGCGGGCAATCCGCAGCGGATGGACTATTATAGACTTTCAGATAATTCATTTCGCAAGGCAGCAGGGGGGGAATAGGCCTTAGACTTTTTACGGCCCGACCCCTGCCGCTTTTGCTATCGCTTTTCACGGCTTCATGCGCTATAGTAACGGCATTATGAATGGACAAAACCGTAACGAGATTCATCCCGGCACACCCGTGGAGATCATTTTGAAGGCAGACCAGAGAACCGGCAAACGCACGTCGGGCATTGTTAAAGATATTCTGACGTCCGCTGCTTTTCATTCCCGCGGTATAAAAGTTCGCCTGGAAAGCGGCCTGATCGGGCGGGTGCAAGAAATTCTGCCAAACACAACCGCTTCGTCACATCCTCGCAATATCTGATCATCAAACAATTAACCATCTGGTATCTTTATGAATCAACACGAAACATTAAGCCCCTTGTTCACGGATCTGTATGAACTGACCATGATGTTCACTTATTCGGAAAACCATATGGCCGGCAAGGCCACGTTTTCTATGTTCATTCGCCAGTCTGCGGAAGTCAATCGCGGATACTTCGTTGCGGCCGGTCTCGAAGATGCCTTGTCCGGACTGGAACGGCTGCGTTTTTCCGAGTCGGATATGGATTATCTGCGGAGCCTGAGCCTTTTTTCGGAAGACTTTATCCGGTCGCTGGCCGGATTTCGCTTTACTGGAGATGTCTGGGCCATGCCCGAAGGCACGATCTGCTTCGGCGATGAACCCCTGATGGAAGTAACGGCCCCCATCGCCGAAGCACAAGTCGTCGAAACGTTTCTGATCAACACCCTCTGTTTTCAGACCAACATCACCACCAAAGCACTCCGCTGCGTGCATGCGGCCCAGGGCAGACCGCTCTCTGATTTTTCGCTGCGCCGCACCCAGGGGCTGGATGCCGGCATGCAGGTGGCCCGCAGCGCCTATATCTCCGGATTTACCGGAACCAGTAATGTTTTGGCCGGCAAGCGATTCGGTATCCCGGTTTCCGGAACCATGGCCCATTCCTTTATCCAGGCCATCGGAGCCGATACGGAAGCATTCCGGACCTTTGCCCGGACTTTTCCCGACAACAGCATCTTTCTGATCGATACATTCGATGTGATAGCCGGCGCACACAGTGCGGCCGAGGTCGGCCGGAAAATGGCCGCGGACGGCCATCGGCTTAAAGGTGTACGGATCGACAGCGGCGATATGGCTGTCAGCAGCCGAGAGGTTCGGCGGATTCTGGACGATGCCGGCCTTCAGCAGGTTCAGGTGATCGCCACCAGCAACTTCGATGAGTTTAAAATCGAGAAAGTGCTTTTGGCCGGAGCTGCCATCGACGCCTTCGGCGTCGGCACCCGGCTTGGTGTTTCTGCTGACTTGCCTTATCTGGATATGGTATATAAATTGGTGCGTTATGATGATCGGGATGTCAAAAAAACCAGTCCGGGCAAATGCACCTTAGCCGGTGAAAAGCAGGTATTCCGTAAAATAGATGCGATCGGCCGTTACCGTGAAGATATTCTGGGCATGCGCAATGAAACGGTCGAAGATACGGAACCCCTTTTGATCAAAGTCATGGAAAACGGCCGACGGATTCAGCCATCCCCTACCCTGGCGGAAATTCGAAAAAAGATTCAAACCAGCTTCTCCATGCTGGATGACCGATACAAATCGCTGCATCATCCGGATACCTACCCGATCCGCATCAGCCGCAGGCTTTCTGAAATTCAATGAGCGGCCCCCCCCTGCCGCTCAAAGCAATCGAATTGACCGGTGCATGCTGACACCTGGCAGCATTCCTCAGATCGAGCAATATCAAGGCCGGCATCCGTTCCCGCACGCAGGAAACAACTTTCGTGCCATGGACCAGACAAATAGGCGTGTAGCCGTCACGGCACAGGTAATCCGCCAGGATACCTGCCGTGTGTTCTTCATCTTCGACAATCAGAATGCATTCACTCATCGATATTTTCCTTTGCACGGCAGTTGCACCCTTTCCACTGCGGCTGCCAGCCTAGGAATGCCTTCTTTTCCGTTTCATTACCTTCCAGGCTTTTTCAATTCATAAAATAACACGATTACATATTTTATCGTGTATATTGTCATGAAATTTTGTGTGCTGTTTATAAAATACTGGATGCTTTGCAAAAACCATCGGATGTGCTAAAAATATCGGACTTTTGAAAATGATGTGTGGAATGATCAGAGGTGAATCCAAAAACTGTATATTAAACGCAACAGGTGACCATCATGCCGCCTTCGATAAGGAATCGGCCTGGCCAATCAATCAATATCTCTGTGAGAAACGAAACCAATTGTTTAAATACATTGCAATTGAGCCAACTGGAACAATCATACCGCCAATGGGTGGAAAGTTCGCTGCGATCCGATACTTCTTCATCCCGCAAGCGTATCTTGCTTATATTTCTTTTAATCCGTTATACAGGAGCCAGGCTGAACGAAGTTCTGGAGTTGAATC
>CAYQKZ010000440.1:2268-2750 GCA_964418135.1 uncultured Desulfobacterales bacterium | reverse complement strand
GACATGCATGCGGTCGGTTCCCTGCCGATTGATCGATGGCGACAAAAAGGGATTGCCTGTATCGGGGTTGGGGATACCACTCGTGCGCTAGGAGATATGGCTGCCTATCACAGGCAACGTTTTCCCGTATCGGTCGTGGCGATTACCGGATCGAATGGTAAAACGACCACACGAAGCATGACTTCGGATATCCTCGGTCGTAAATTCCAGGTTCTTTCGACGGCTGGAAATTTTAACAACCATATCGGTCTTCCCTTGACTCTTCTGAATCTGGAAAGAGAGCATGAATGGGCGGTTCTGGAACTGGGCATGAATCATCCCGGAGAAATCGATCGCCTCTCTGAAATTTGTCAGCCGAATATCGGGGTGATTACCTTGGTCGGTACGGCCCATCTGGAAAATTTTGCTTCTCCGGATGGCATCCTTCAGGCCAAGGCCGAGATTTTTGCACATTCACACCCTGAAGGTCTGGCGATTCTGAA
>CAYQKZ010000440.1:0-2258 GCA_964418135.1 uncultured Desulfobacterales bacterium | reverse complement strand
CCAGGGTCAGGGCCAGACAGGTGGAAACCGGGTTTTCCGGAACATCGTTTTTTCTGGATCTGCCGGAAGAAACCGTTGAAATCAGACTACCGACTCCTGGATCATTCATGGTAACCAATGCGCTGGCGGCCGCAACAGTCGGTCATGCGTTGGGTTTGACCGGTCTTGAAATCAAGAATTCACTGGAAGCATTCAAGCCAGTCAAGGGCCGGATGAACGTGATTGAAACCAACAGACAGATTTATATTGTGGACGATACGTATAATGCCAATCCAGGTTCGATGGCGGCAGCCATTCAGGCGCTCGAGAAAATAAAGGGCGACCACCGGGGCATATTGGTCATAGGAGATATGCTGGAACTCGGAACAGAATCCGCTGCATTTCACAGAAAAATCGGAGAACTTGCGCAGACTTCGGGTATGGCCGCCTTATTTGCAACCGGTGGATTTGCAACTGCCGTTGCACAGGGTGCAGCAGCGCAGGGGATGGAGACGGATCGAATTTTTATCGGAGATCGGCAGGCTGTCTCCGAGCGCCTCAAGGCAAGCCTCCGAAAAGGAGACTGGGTACTGGTCAAAGGCTCGAGATCCATGGGTATGGAAAAAATCGTTCACGATATTTCAAGCTGGGCAGGCTGTGTTGACAACCCGGATTTATCCACAAAAAGTTCATCTTAATTTCTCAAAGACGCTACCTTATGCTGTATCTGTTGCTCTACCCACTTCATACGACGTTTTCAGCTTTAAATGTATTTCGTTATATCACTTTTCGAACGATCTATGCCAGTCTGACAGCTTTTCTGATTTGTTTTGTCCTGGGGCCCTGGGCCATCAACAAATTAAGCTATCTTCAGGTTGGCCAGTATATTCGTGAAGATGGACCCAAAACGCATCTGAAAAAAGCCGGAACACACACAATGGGAGGTGCGTTGATGCTTGTGGCCATATTGACTTCCACCATCCTGTGGGCCAATTTGAAAAATGCCTATATATGGGTGGTGCTGGGGGTGACAGCAGGGTTTGGGCTCATCGGATTCATCGATGATTATCTCATGCAGGTCAAAAAACAGAGCATGGGGCTGAACGCCCGCAATAAATTTCTGCTTCAAGCAGTCATCGCTCTGGCAGCCGGTGTTTTTCTGTATCAGTACCCTGAGTTTTCAACAGAGGTTACCTTTCCGTTTTTCAAGAATTTTTCTCCAGATTTTGGATGGGGCTATATCATTTTTGCGGTTTTTGTGATTGTCGGCACTTCCAATGCTGTGAATCTGACGGACGGGCTCGACGGGCTAGCCATTGGCCCCACCATCATCGCTGCGGTTACATATATGATTTTTTGTTATGTTGCCGGACACATCCGGATTGCCGATTATCTTCAGATCACGCATGTTGCCGGCAGCGGTGAACTGACTGTTTTTTGCGGGGCTCTGGCCGGCGCAGGCCTGGGGTTTTTATGGTTCAATGCCTATCCAGCTCAGGTCTTTATGGGAGATGTCGGCTCCTTATCGCTCGGCGGAGCGCTTGGGACTGTGGCCATTATCACGAAACAGGAAATTTTATTGGCCCTCGTCGGAGGTCTTTTTGTGATCGAAGCGCTGTCCGTCATCTTTCAGGTGGGATATTTCAAGTTGACCCATGGCCGGCGAATATTTCGAATGGCGCCGCTTCATCACCATTTTGAATTGAAAGGCTGGCCCGAACCCAAGGTGATCGTACGATTCTGGATCATCTCCATTGCGCTGGCACTGGTTGCCATCAGCACATTGAAGCTGAGGTAAAGGGTTTTTGTCATGAATCTGAATCAAAAAAATGTACTGGTTATCGGGCTGGGCATGACCGGCATGGCCACCGCACGGTTTCTGCATCACCGGGGGGCTGTGGTCACCGTTACCGATGCGGCTTCTGAAAAAGATCTGGCTGTTTCGGTTCAGGAACTTCACCAAATGGGGATTCGGACCGAGCTTGGCGGGCACGGTCGTGAAAGCATTGAATCGAAAGACCTGATCGTTTTAAGCCCTGGTGTACCCCATACCCTCGATTTTATAGAAAATGCCCGCAGAAAAGGCATTCCGGTCATCGGAGAGATCGAACTGGCCTTCCGATTCGTCACGGACCCGATCATCGCCATTACCGGAACCAACGGTAAGACCACAACCACCTCACTTCTGGGTGACATGCTGGATCGATGCGGCATGCGGGTTTTTGTCGGCGGAAACATCGGAAACCCCTTGATCGGTTATGTGGACCGGGCAGAAAAGG
>CAYQKZ010000439.1:0-2754 GCA_964418135.1 uncultured Desulfobacterales bacterium | reverse complement strand
AGGAGTTGTGCAGGGGTGTGGGGTTCCGGCCGATCCAGGTATGGCCGAAGAGTTCATCGAACTGCTCCCGGTAAAGGATGCTGTAATAGCTTTCCAGCATGGTGCAAAGCAACGATTTGCCAAACCGCCTGGGGCGTAGAAATACCGGGTTTTTGATGGCCTCCAGCTTCGGGATGTAATCGGTTTTATCTACAAAATAGCCATGTTCACGGACAATGGCCTGATAATTGGCTTCAGCGTACAGGATTCGTTTTTTCATATCATTTGCCTCACGGTGCTGTTGATGCGGTGATGGATAACATGCGCCGTCATGTTTCTTTTCATGAGCGACGATCATCATACCAGACGGTTTTTTACAATGGCAAATGATATATATGCAAATTACAGGAACCAACCCTTAAGGGCTGGGGTGTGGGTTCAATAAACGCAGACTGTTCCCGCTTGCAGTATATTTACCACCACGGTGGTTCCTTGCGTTGGCGTTGCCGATGAAAATTGTATCAAATCTTATCAGGGTCAGTTATACTCCAAACGGGCATAATCTGTGTTTTCCTTTAGTTCCCTCCCCCAGCGGGGAAGGGCCGGGGTGAAAACGAACATCACGACGAGTCGGGTTTTTAGGGTAACTGATCGAAAAATTTATAGATATTGTTTCGAACACAGCATCGGGTAAAAGGACAAATCATGGAAGCAAAGAAATTCATATACTATCAAGAAGAAAACATGTTTGTTGGTTGGCTTGAGGAGTATCCTGACTACAGAACCCAAGGTGAGACCATTGACGAACTGAAAGAAAACCTGTTGGATATTTATAACGACCTGAATGGAGGACATATCCTGTATACCCACAAGGTCGGAGAATTACTCGTCGCATGAAACGAACCGAACTGATCCGAGAGATTGAAGACAATGGCTGTATTCTTATCCGCCATGGCGGGAAGCACGATTGGTATCAAAACCCGACTACCAAAATAAGCCAACCTGTTCCCAGGCATCGAGAGATCAAAGAGACCCTTGCCAGGCATATTATCAAGATGCTTAAGTGATCAGGCATATACTCCAGACGGACATAATCTGTGTTTTCCTTTAGTTCCCTCCCCCAGCGGGGGAAGGTCGGGATGGGGGTTCAATAAACGCAGACTGTTCCCGTTCTGAGAATTGATTTATTCCACCGAATGCCTTTTCTCTGAATTCCCGCAATGAATTCACACCGCCTGCCGCAAAATAAATTCATCGATCAGCGGAACAGCGAACGAATACTTCCCGTATCGGTTTTTATATATGATTCCCGAATGAATCAACGACAACAGCATTTGGTTGACATGACTGTTGCTGAAAGGCTTTTTGGCCATATTCTTCGACAGATCGACAATTTCCTGAACCGTGAATTCCGTGGATGCATTGTCCAATCGGGCAATGACGGTCAGCAGGTCTCGCTGCCTGTCCGTTACCCGGGCCCATCGCCCCGCGAAGAAATCTGAATCCAGTTTTCTCAGTATCTCGGTCACAGGGATAGCGGCTGTGTCCTTCTGGTCCATGTTTTGAATAAACGCATCGAATGCTTCCCGGCAGATGAACTGAATAAAATAGGGATATCCTTTGGAAATGGATAAAATGCTTTGAACCGAATCGTCGGTGAGCCGGATAGGACAGTTATCGTATGCAATCGGTTTCAATATGGCATCCCGGCTATCGTTGTCGTTCAATCTGTCCAGGAAAACAACCCGGAACATTCTTTCAGCAAAGGTTCTGGCTTCGACCAGCTTCGGGAAAAGTGTCGGCAGGCCAGATAGCACCAGCATGAACGGGATATTCGATCTCTGGATGGATTGAAACACATCCAACAGCATGGACAGCGGATACTGCCCCTTTTGATCTCGATCGGACAGATTCTGCGCTTCATCGTAAGCGAAAATGATGCCTTTCTTCCGAAGCGGCGCGATCGATTCCGAGACCACTTGCAAGACACGCTTGATCTTATCCGATGCCAATCCAGGGGTTCGAACGAATATATCTTGAAGCAGATGATAATTTAACGTAATGTTCTGCGTTCCCGAAATATCCGTGAAACCGATTGCATGCGGCGCCTGCTTGCCGACAACGATCCCCGACGTCATTACAGACAAATCCGTCAACAGTCGGATAGCCATGTTCTCTTCGCTGAGACTGGCGGATTCCGACAATTCCGTGCCGATCCACGCCCATCCATTTTGAATGGCAATGGGCTTCAGTGTTTCAAGCAGGACGGTTTTTCCAACCCCCCGCAAGCCGGTCAACACCATGTTGTCCAAAATGATGTCCTGTTGGAGCATCGATTTAAAAACATCGACCTCCGAATTTCTGCCGGCAAGATATGGCGGCATGTGCCCAGCCCCTGGTCTGAATGGATTTTTGAAATCATAAATCGTCATGGATTACCCCGTTTGATAGATTTAGATGATTAACTAATTTAATATTGACAGATAAAATAATTGTCAATGATAATCACATCTAAATCTTCAGAAGAACCAATAATGAACGATGAAACAACATCCCGCTGAGGCAACTCACACGAAATGATAACCCAGCTCGAGATGTTATTAATTTACATGGATGAAGACGAAGATTTTCTCATAGAAATATGCTGGGGGATCATACCAGCATTACGTTATCCGAAAAGGTGTTAGCCAACACGGCCAGCACCGGCGCGGTGGAAGAATTTTTGACGCTTTGGTGTCAGGACTTTCCCAGGCCGACTGTGCTGATTTTAGACGA
>CAYQKZ010000438.1:0-2755 GCA_964418135.1 uncultured Desulfobacterales bacterium | reverse complement strand
GTCATGGCGATGATTGGAATTACGAATGAGGAATTACGAATTACGAATGGTGAAGAAGAATCGCCGGGTTGCGCTCGATTCGTAATTTCTAATTCGTAATTTCTAATTATTTTTGTGGCTTCCAGCCCATCCATTTCCGGCATCTGCACGTCCATGAGAATCAGGTCGTAGGGAATGGTTTCGAGGACTTTGAGTACTTCGGCGCCGTCGGCCACCGCATCCGCCCGCAGACCGAGCTTGTTGAGGATGCCCAGCGCCACCTGCTGATTGGTGCAGTTGTCTTCGGCCAGCAGGATCCGGGCATTGCAGCCCTCGAACCGGTTCAGGATATCGCCGGCTGTGTGGCAAGTGATGATGGGCTGCGGTGATGACTCCGCATCGGACCGGATCGCCAGAGACAGAATATCCTGGAATTCCTGATACCGAATGGGCTTGGTCGCATAGGCCGCAAAACCGATTTCCGCAAAGCGTCGGGCGTCACCCTGCATCCCAAGGGATGTCAGCATCACCATCCGGATGTCGGCCAGGCGCTTGTCCGACTGGATGACCCGGCCCAGGGCCTGGCCGTCCATGCCCGGCATCTGCATGTCGATCACGGCAATGCGGAAGGGGTCGTTCTCGTCCAGCGCCCGGTACAGGGCACGGAGAGTGCCTAACCCATCCGGTTCTTCCGTGGGACGCATGCCCCAGGATGTCAATCGCAACGATAGAATTTCCCGATTCGTGGCGTTGTCGTCAACGATCAGCACGCGTACACCGCTCAGCTCAGGATGCCGGAGATTTTCCATACGGGCCCCATCGGCCTGTTTACCCAGACGCGCGGTGAACCGGAATTCCGACCCCTTCCCCACTTCACTGCTCACACCGATTTGACCGCCCATCAACTCGGCCAGTTGCTTCGAGATGGCCAGACCCAGACCGCTGCCGCCGTAACGCCGTGTGGTCGAGGTATCCACCTGGCTGAACTTGTCGAAGAGCAGGCCGATCTTGTCCTCCGGAATCCCGATGCCCGTGTCGCGCACAATAAAGCACAGCAGGACATCCTGGTCGCTCTCTTCAACCAGTGTTACCCGGACCGCCACCTCTCCGGCGTGGGTGAACTTGACGGCATTGCCCGCCAGATTGGTGAGAACCTGACGCAGTCGGCCGGGATCCCCCCGCAGCAGCACGGGAACCTCCGGATCGGCCGCGCAGAGCAGCTCGATCCCCTTTTCATGGGCCCGCAGGGCCAGCGCTGCTGCGAAGTCGTCCAGAAGGTCCGACAGATCGAAGTCCAGCATTTCCATATCCAACTTTTTGGCCTCGATCTTCGAAAAATCGAGGATGTCGTTGATCAAGCCGAGCAGTGCTTCGCCGCTGGTGCGCACGGTTTCGGCATAATGACGCTGTTCGTCGGTCAGCCTCGTATCCAGCAGCAGCCCGGTCATGCCAACGACCCCGTTCATGGGCGTGCGGATTTCATGACTCATGTTGGCCAGGAACTCGCCCTTGGCAATACTGGCCGCTTCGGCCCGTTCCGCCATCCGGTTGCTTCGGGCAGTGGCCTCCTCGAGTCGCCGGTTGCTTTCCAGAAGTTCCAGCTCGGCCCGTTTGCGCTCGGTGATATCCTGATGGGTGCCGAACATCATCGATGGTTTCCCATCTTCCGTCCAGACAGCCACTTTGCCCTTATCCATCACCCAGACCCAGCTTCCATCCTTGTGCCGCATCCTCGCCTCGTATTTATAGTAGTCGAGCTCCCCCCGGAAATGCCTCTGGATCAGTTCGTTACTGGCTTCGAGATCATCCGGATGAACGAATTGCATCCAGGTGTCAATGCATGTGGGGGAAAGTTCCTCCGGGGAATATCCGATGATCTGGGCCCAGTAATCATTGAAAACGGTTTCCCCGGTCTGGACGTTCCATTCCCAGGTGCCGACATGGGTCCCCTCGATGATCCCGGCCAGGCGACTGCGCTCTTCGTGCAGGGCCTGCTCGGTCCGCTTGCGGTCGGTGATGTCATGAACGATGGAGTGATGCACCATCCGCCCGGCAAACCGAACGAGGCTTGACGACACTTCCACATCCCGAACCGCGCCATCCGCCAGGCAGTGCTGGAAGATGAATCGACAGCCGAGTTTCGGGGTAACGGATCCCATGGCCTGACTGATTTCGGAAGGGGAGAGGGTGTTGATGTCGGAGATATGCAGGGTTTTAAACGCTTCCTGTGGATAGCCGTAGAACCTGGACGCCGCGGCGTTGGCATCCAATATCTCTCCACTGGTGGAATCGATCAGCAGCATCACAGCCGAGTTTCCGAAGAACTGATCCCGGTATGACTGCTCGCTCTCGCGAAGCGCAGCGGTCCGTTCGGCAACCATCCGCTCCAGGGTCTCCCGCCTGCGCAGAACGAGGAGTATCAATACGCACATCCCGGCACTGAACATCAAGCCCACCGGAAGGACCATCCAGCCCCCCCATACCGCGTGTCGGCGCATGAATCCCGGCCCCGCATGGACAGTCATGGCTAAGACCTTGCCGAACGCAAAAACGGGGCGCACGATGGAAAGCCCCCCGGTCGGGAAATTTTCGGCATCCCAGAAAATGGTGAGCGGCTCAGCTAGCCCATTCCGGCGCACGAAAGCCAGGTCCATGAACACCGAATCGTCCGTAAGCATTCCCTTCACCAGAACGTCCATCTGCAACTCGGCCAGGACGAATCCGCGCAGACGCCGAAAATCGGCACTGTCGAAAACGGGCCGGCAGATCAGCATAT
>CAYQKZ010000437.1:0-2755 GCA_964418135.1 uncultured Desulfobacterales bacterium | reverse complement strand
AATTTTTATCTTGTATATCCTGTTTATCCATGTAAATTAAACAGATCTCGATCAGGGAGATTATTTCATGTCCGTTGCCCTACTTCAATTCTCAGTAAAGGATGACATTATGAAAAAACAATGGTTGGTTGGTTTTATTCTGTTTTTGGCTCTGATTATCGTTTTTCCCGGTTATGCGTCGGCAATCGAAAATTCAGATACGTTTTCGGTACCCATCATGCCGGAGCCGGAATTGTCGGTTGACGGACTGTCTCTTTCCAATGTCCAGACAATCGGTGTCATGGTGGCCGATCCCGACCCAGATCGGATTCAGATTCGCATTCCGGCTCCGGATCGCTTGACAGAGCCATCGAGCGCTTCTACCGCTTTTGAATTTACCTATCGGGAAGCCGGTCAGACCGATCTCTGGGGTGAAACCTGTTATACCGTTCCGGAAGAAACCAAGGCGGTGTTCGCTCAGGCAGGAATCATATGGGGGAATTTGCTGCAGTCTCCCGTGCCCATCAAAATATCGCTATGCTGGGCATCGCTGTCGAGTGCCAGTACGTTGGGGTATTCCGGAGGAGGGGTATTATACCGCGATTATACCAATGCACCGCTGTCCAAAACCTGGTATGTCAGCAGTCTGGCCAATTCTTTGGCCGGAAAAGACCTGGATTCGAGTAAGTATGATATGCACATTACCTATAACAAAAATTTTGCATGGTATATGGGAACGGATGCCAATCCACCGGCGGATAAATTCGATCTGGAAACGGTTGCGCTTCATGAAATCTGCCATGGCCTCAATTTTTCTGGAAGTATGTCATACGCATCGGGTGTTGCCAATTGGGGCTATAATAGCGGATATCCAAACATCTATGACACCTTCATGCGGGATGGTTCCGGTAATTCCATCATCGATACATCCCGATATCCCAACAATTCTGCAGAACTTGGAGCGGTTGTGACCTCCAGCGATCTCTGGTTCCACGGGCCGCAGGCCATGTCCGAAAACGGCGGCGGCCGGGTGAAAATGTATGCACCGACAACATGGAAATCCGGATCGAGCTACAGTCATCTGGATTACGATGCCTTTGCTTCCGGAAACAACAAGCTGATGCGGTATGCCATTTCAAAAGGTACGGCCATTCATGATCCCGGCCCGGTGACAATGGGGCTGTTAAAAGATCTGGGCTGGAAAACCGGCGCTGTCACCACCTGTCAGCCAGGCATCAATGCCAATGGTCAAACCGGTTCGATCACCGTTTCAACCGGAACCCCCGTTTCCATAAAGGCAGCGCTTTCTCCAGGCGATCAGACAGGGCAATACGCAGACTGGTGGATTGCCTACAGTTCTCCCAAAGGATGGGCTACGCTCACGATGAATGGGTGGGTGGCCGGTATTTATCCATTGATGACGTATCCTTTGTTTACCGTACCATTCGTTGAAGTATTCAATGATTATCTATCTGTCGGAGACTATGCCTTCTATTTTGCCGTGGACATGACCCCGAACGGGATTCTCGATTTACCGATCTATGCCGATGTAGTTCAGGTTCATGTAACCAATCCATAATAAACGTTTTTGACGTGAATTAACGAGGTGCGTATGCTGCAAACAGTCATCATCTGCGATTTTATATTCTTCCCCCCGGCCTTCTCCACAGGAAGGGCGCAAGATATATCGCAGACGATGATCGTTTAAAGCATAACAGGAGCGTCCCGTGCCGATCAATACCAACAGAATGGTCAAATCAGATGTTTTTATCGATGCTTTTTATGTGGCGATATGGGCGTATTGCCGGACGTTTCGCATCACCACCGTCAACGACACCCCCTGGCGGGATTATATGCTGCAAGGCGGTTCCCTGCTGTTCTGTGCCTGGCATCAGCAGGTGTTTCCGGCGATGGCGTATATCCACAACTTTCGTGAATTGTCTCCGCCGCTCATGATCAGCCTGAGCAACGATGGCGATATCGGGGCAGGTATCGTTCAGCGGGCTGGATGGACGCCTGTCCGCGGCTCATCCTCGCGGGGCGGCTTCAAGGCGCTCAAGCAGATGATTCGAGAACTCAGGCGAGCCCATGTGGCCGGACACATCGTGGACGGCCCCCGTGGGCCGGCAGGCATCGTCAAACCCGGCTCCGTCATGCTGGCGCAGGCGGCCAACACCGCGATCGTTCCCGTGGGGATTTCCGCGGACAGAGCATGGTATTTCAAGAGCTGGGATCGGTTCATGCTGCCTAAACCTTTTGCCACGATCCGATTTGTTTTTGGTGATCTCATCCATGTCAGCGATGCATCGGGAAAAATGGAGGTGGAATCTGTGCGCAGCCACCTGCAATCCGCCATGCAGCCTTATCTGATCCGAATCTGATCCGATCCTGGCGGCGGTCGTTTCCGCATCCTGGTGGATTATTTTTTTGAGAGGCTCTATTCCTTGTACACAGACAGGATGTCGAATTCTTCCAGATGAAACTGCGGGTTGGGGTAAACGACGATTTGTCTGGCTGTCTGTTTTTCCAGTCGGAAAATCAGATGATTTTCTTCTCCGTGAAGCAGTTCCGCAATTTCCGGATTGACTCGCACCATGATCTTGATGCCGTCCATCATGCGGTATTCGCTCAGGATTTCCCGGTAAATGTTGTGGCAGACGGTCTTGCGGGACATCAGAAATCCTTCGCCGTCACAATAAAAACAGGGTTCGCACAACATCCGGTTCAACGGTTTGCGGATCCGCTTGCGGGTCATCTGAATCAATCCCATTTCCGA
>CAYQKZ010000436.1:0-2759 GCA_964418135.1 uncultured Desulfobacterales bacterium | reverse complement strand
TAACCTCCAGCCCAACCCTCCCCCGCTGGGAGAGGTAGGATAAGGAAAGTAAGGATTCTGCCCTTTCGCAGTATGTGCAAATTCATCCAGATAATTCATCCAGTGAATCGGTAAGACAGGACAGCTTCACACCTGGGATCGGGCGGAAAACATCGCAATTTTTTCAAATTTTTTCATCAGATCCCGGGTGGAAAACGGCTGCTGCGCTTCAGTAGCCAGATATCGCTCCATATCTTTGCACTGGGTCTGGACCCGGGCCAGGATAGCGATTTTATCTTCATCCGTAAGAGACCCTTTTTCAGCCAGATGTAAATTCAGGGCAGCATACCATGCATTGATCAGGGTTACGGCATAAACAGGGCCCAACCCGTTCGGGTTATCAGAAAAATCCGCCATTCGTTTCTCCTATAGACTTTCAGAAAATTCATTTGATCATCAACAATCAAGCCGCGTTGTCAACTGCAATCGGTCGCGATCCAATTAATTCGATCCCGGCCCTCTTCCACCGGGAGAATGAATATCCTTCTTGCGATGTTTGATATTGAACAAATTGAAGTTATCTGGTAGCTAATTCACAATCACTTGAGACACACATATCACAGGCGTCACAACCGATAAATAAAAATCGTTTCTCACGCAATGCCGCGAATCCCTTTTTTTTGCGTGAGGTGTATTCGTGGTTAAATGATAATTACATGGGAATAAAAGAATAGTTATATGGAACCCGCTCAAAAAATTTTGATTGAAGTCATGTACAAAGCCGATTATTGTCTTCCATGCTTTTTCATGGATGCCGCCGTCCAGGAAATGATGCCGCAATATGCAGACCGCGTGGAATATCGGCGTGTGGACATCATGATCGGAAAGGGCAAAAAGCGATTCCTGGAACTTTCCTATGAATTGTTCGGAGAAGATGCGGTTCATAAAAATATTCGACTCGCGCCGGTACCTTCTCTGCTGATCAACGGCGAACTGATATTTGACCAGATTCCACCCCAGTACGAACTGGTGAACGCCATAGAAGAAGCACTGTCTGTTCCGGCCGTCTAATTTTGATAACGGTTTTGTTCACTGCTTTGTACACATCTCTGAGTGAATAAAAGATGAAAACGGTTCATATCGAAGTAATCCATGAAGGCGCACATTGCATTCCCTGTGTGTACATGGCGCAAGTGGTCGCGGAAGTCGCACCGGATTACGGCAATGCCGTCACGTGGGAAAAAATCATCATCACCCAAAAAGAAGGGGCCCTGCGTTTCGATGAACTCGCTCAAAAGCATGGCCGTCTGCCTCCGGTACCCTCCATCTTCATTGACGGCGAACTGGTTTTTGATGCAATCCCCGGCCCCGAAATCCTGCGAGAAGTACTCGACCGGATGACCCAGCCATAAGAGCCCAAAGCGATGAGATATGACCCATCTCTCACGCCACGCTTTTATCGGTGTATATGGATTGTCATATCTGGGCATTGTTGATGGCCACTTCTTCAAATGTCTTGATATCCGCAAGAATCCGGGTGGCGGCATCGAGAAGCTCCATGGCAATGGCTGCCCCGGTTCCCTCTCCCAAACGAAATCCCAGATCCAGCAACGGATCGATGCCAAGCCTCTCGTGCATGTACCGATGGCCAATTTCAACGGATCGGTGGCTCGTAAAAAGATAGGCCTTTGCGGCCGGCGCCAGCTCACAGGCGATCACCGCCCCGGCAGTCGAGATAAAGCCGTCGCAGATCACAGGGATGCCTTTTGCCGCGGCACCGATCACCAGTCCTGCCAGTCCGCCGATTTCAAATCCGCCGACTTTGGCCAGAACATCAACCGGATCGAGTGGATCGGGAGCATGCAGCGCCATGGCTTTTTCAATAACAGCGATATTGTTTTCAAGGGCAGCATCGCCGATACCGGTACCACGGCCTGTCAGCTTTTCTACTGGAAGCCCCGAAAATGCGGCAATCACCGCCGTCGATGGCGTGGTGTTGCCGATCCCCATATCTCCGGTACCCAGAAGATGCACCGGCCCTTGTGCAAACAGTTCCTCAACAATCTCGATACCGGCTTCAATGGATTGAATCGCCTGATCCCGCGTCATGGCCGGAACTTTCGCAAAATTGGCAGTTCCTTTGCCGACCTTCTTATGAAAGATGGGAAGGGCCGGATCGAAGTCGAATTTAACGCCTAAATCGGCTGCGATGACCCGTGCCCCGGCATGCTTTCCAAGCACATTGATCGAAGCCCCACCGCCGACAAAATTCAAAACCATCTGGGGGGTAACTTCCTGGGGAAAGAGGCTGACCCCTTCGGCGACAATCCCGTGGTCGCCGGCACAGGTGACAATGACTTTGTTTTGAAGTCGGACATCGAGGGTTCCGGCAATAGCTGCCAGCCGGGCGGAAACATTTTCGAGAATGCCAAGGCTTCCGGCCGGACGCGCCTGATCCGCAAGTCTTGAAAGGGCCTTTTCATATACCATTTTATCGGGTGCTTTTATGGAATCAATGGTATGCTTCAGTTTTTGCATGTTTATAACTCCTTATTGGATCATGCCGTCATAAAAAAAGGGCTCTGGGGAGATAATGAATCTCCTCAGAGCCCTTTGCCATCGTGCCCTTGATATCCGATCGCCTGGTCCGTCTTCTGACTTCCGGATGGAGCCTCTTCTATACAGCCTTCCCAGCCCCCAAAGTAACCAGTGGCCGCCTCCGCAACATAAACACGACGGGGAGGCAATGCAGAAGATATTCCGGTTACAGCGATGGGATC
>CAYQKZ010000435.1:0-2767 GCA_964418135.1 uncultured Desulfobacterales bacterium | reverse complement strand
CATATAATACGGCAGTTTTAAGCCGGTGTGGAGGAATGTTCCAGCCGAAGCCATTGTCAACAGCAGTGCCACCCAGGGTCTGTGGTCGTATGCAGCTCCTGAGACCACCATTGATTTGGTGACGAACCCGCTGAACAAGGGGAATGCTGAAATAGCAAACCCTCCGATCATATAGAGAACCAGAGTGATCGGCATGGTCTTGTAAATTCCACCCAGTTCCGTCAGTTTACGCTTACCGGTCATCTGAATGACAGCACCTGCTCCCATAAACAGCAGGCCTTTGTAAAGAATATGTGCAAAGGCATGCGACACAGAGCCGTTTAAAGACATATCTGTTCCAATGCCTACACCTGCCACCATGTACCCGACCTGGCTGATAATGTGGTACGCCAGCAACCTGCGACAGTCGTTCTCAAGCACCGCATAGACTACGCCGTAGAGTGCCATGATGGTTCCCATCCAAACCAGCAGCTCGGTGCCCGGGAACACCCGAACCAAAACATAAACCGCTGTTTTGGTGGTAAATGCTGACATAAATACAGAGCCGGTTACCGTTCCTTCCGGATAAGCATCTGTTAGCCACGCATGAAGTGGCGGCACTGCGGCATTGACAATCACTCCGATTAAAATAAGGTAAAATGCGAGGCTTCCATCCTTGGCCAGGGGGCCGATGGCGATCGACTGGGTACTGACCGCATGCAGGATGATACCACCCAGCAAGCACACGCCACCAAAAATATGCACCAGTATGTACCTGTATCCGGCATCAATGGCAGCTTTTTCTCTTTTGGCAAAAACAAGATAGACGGAAGCAAACGCCATCAGTTCCCAAAATACAAACAGCGAGAAATAATCACCGGCAAACGTGACACCCAGTGACCCACCGATGTAGAGAAATGCGGCCATGTGCTGTCCGGAATCATCTACATGCAACGAATAAACGATTCCGATAAATGACATGATGGTAAAGACCCAGCCGAAAACAATGCTGAGTTTGTCGGCCGCACCGAATAGCAGAGTATTACCAAGGAAGCGGTATGTCCAATAATTCCCAGGGGCCATTTGCGAGACAGCCAGAACTGCCAGAACCGGTATTGCCATCAGATAGACTTTCTGGACCTTTCCTCTGAGGAAGGGAATAAGAAATGCCCCACAAATAAATAATATTGATGGGTGAAACCAATCAATCATCGTAATAATCCTCGCGCTTCATGATACCGCCCTGATGACCGATGAATTTGGAGACCAGAATAATGATCACGCACGACACAAACCCGTAGAATGCGCCCCAACCCGGTGTTTTATCCCAAATGTAGATAGCATGGTCACGATGGACAAAAAAATCCGAAAGAAAAACCACTACAAGCGAAACATACCCCATCTTTTTCAATTTACCGGCATTCTCCGGATTGCCGATAAAATCTACCACCTTTTTGATCATCGGAGAACCTCCTGAGCAAGATTAAGGAAATATACCGGAAATATCCCGATAATCAAGGATATAACGGCCGTCAGCACCAGTGGAACCACAACCATGGGATTTTCCTTGATCTCAGCATGATGCCCGTGGTGATCATCTACTGCGGCGGTTAGCGGTTCCTTGACGAAAAAAGCTTTGTAGGTCACCGGTAAAAAATAGGCCGCATTTAAAACAGTACTGACCAGCAACACCATCAAGACGGGTATTTCCTTTGCCTCAATCGATCCGAGGGCCAGGTACCATTTACTGACGAATCCGGCCGCCGGCGGCACCCCGATCATACTCAACGACGCTATAAAAAAAGCGGTCATGGTCCAAGGCATTTTTTTGCCGATATTCGAGAGCTGACTGATCTCGGTCATATGCGCAGCAGTGTAAAGGGAGCCTGCACAAAAGAAGAGCGTAATTTTGGAAAAAGCGTGATTGGCTATGTGAACGATCCCGCCTGCCATTCCGGATTGCGTCAACAGCACTGCACCCAGAATGACGTATGAAAGCTGGCTGATCGTTGAATAAGCCAGCCTGGCTTTGAGATTATCTTTTGACAGGGCGATGACAGAGCCCATGACAATGGTGAAAGAAACGATATAAGCGGTCGTAATGCCAAGATGGAGGTTCGACATCAAGTCGATACCATAGATATGAAAAACTACCCGCAGTATGGAGAAGACACCAACTTTTACAACGGCAACTGCATGCAGCAAGGCACTGACCGGTGTCGGTGCCACCATGGCGGATGGCAGCCAATTGTGTACCGGCATGACGGCAGCTTTGGCAAAACCGAACAGGAAGAGGAAAAAAGTTACAAACAATAGCCCCGTGCCCTGCATGTTCCGCAGCAGCCCATGACTTTGAAAATCGGTTGTACCCGCAACCATATAAATAATGATGATCCCGGACAGGAGCAACGTTTTCGAGAGACTGAGCAGGTAGAGAAAATATTTTTTTGCACCTTCTATCGCTTCAGGCGTCTCTTTGTGACCGACCAATGGCACGGTAGCAAGGCTTAGGATTTCATAAAAAATAAACAATGTAATCAGGTTAGCAGAAAAAGCAACACCGACCGTTGCGGAAAGACTGATTGCAAAACAGGTGTAGAAACGTGTCTGTGAATGTTCTTTTCCGGAGCGCATATACCCGACCGAATAAAAAGTGGTCACAATCCAGAGAAATGAAGATATGGTGGCAAATAGCAACCCGAGAGCATCGACACGAAACTTGATGTCGATTCCTTCATAAAAACTGATCAGGGTATACTCTATGGTATTACCGGAGAAAATTAAGGGA
>CAYQKZ010000434.1:0-2768 GCA_964418135.1 uncultured Desulfobacterales bacterium | reverse complement strand
ATTTCAGAAAAGACAGGAAACAGATTGAATCTTGAATGGGGTTCAAGGGGTCGAAGGTTCAAATCCTTTCGCCCCGACCATTCCAGGCAGTACTGAATTTATCCCACACGGAACAGTTTCGATAAAGCACATGCAAAGCCGCATGCTCAGCCAAATCATTGGTGGTTGAGTCATTTACTCTTCATACGCGCCCTTCGCCTTTTTCATGGTTTCCCTGATTGCCTCCATCAACCGAGCCGGAATGATCGGTTTATTGAGAAACACGACATTCTCCGGGATCGTCATTTTGCCACAGATCAGATCCACCGCATAGCCACTCATAAACAGCGCCTTGACATCCGGTACAATTTCCTGCAACGATACAAGTATTTCAGCACCATTCATTTCGGGCATGATGGCATCCAGGATAACCAAGTCAATGGCTGTGTGCCGCTGCCTGAAAATTTCAAGCGCCTGTTTGCCATGTTCCGCTTCAATCACGGTATACCCGTAAACCTTCAATATGCTTTGGGTCACTTTTCGTACTGCCGGATCATCCTCGACCAGAAGAATTGTCAAATTGCCAGAACTTGCGAATTTTTCTTCAGAAGACGTTTCAAGGGATTGTACGATATCACCAACCAAGGGCAGATAAATATTGAAGGTTGTTCCGATACCCTGCTCACTATAGCAGGTAATAAACCCACGGTGCTGGGTGATAATGCCGTAGACGATGGCAAGTCCAAGCCCGGTTCCTTTTCCTTCTGCCTTGGTCGTAAAAAACGGTTCGAATATTTTGTGTAGATGATCGTGGGCAACTCCCGCTCCAGTATCGGAAACGGTTATCAACGCATAGGGGCCTGCTGCACCAAAGCCATGGGCATGGACAAACGCATGGTCCATGACCATCCGTTCCAGATGAATGGAAAGCCTGCCGCCGGATGACATCGCATCGCGGGCATTGGATGCCAGGTTCACGAATACCTGCTGCAAGTGGGTCTTAGCCACGGATGCCAAGAGAGGCTCCGAAGCACGCTGGAGCTGCAAAGCAATATCCTCTCCCAAGACACGCCTGAGAAATTTCTCCACACTGATGATCAGTTTGTTGATATCGATCGTCTCAAGCTTGAAGACCTGCTTGCGGCTGTATAAAAGAAGCCCACTGGTCAGCTCAGCGGCTCGCTCGGAGGCGACAAAAATTTCATGCAACTTCTCTTTCTGCTCATCGGTGGCTTGGATACCGAGCAAAGAGGTATAGCCAATGATGATCTGAAGCACGTTATTGAAGTCATGAGCGATCCCGCCGGCAAGCTGACCGAGGGCCTCCATTTTCTGAGACTGGCGCAGTTGTTCCTCAATCTTTCTATGACCGGTGATATCGCTGAGTGTTCTGATAACGCCGAAAATTTCGCCCGATTCAGTGCGCAAAGGGGCAGCCGTGCTGAAAGTCCAGCCGCTTTTCCCAGTCTCCTGAACATTAAAATAAAATTCAGCCCCCGGTGATGTCTCGCCGGCCAAGGCTCTTTCTATCTGTTCGATAGCCCCCGTTTCCTTCAAAAAAGGGAATCGTTCAAGGGGAGACTTTCCAATGACATCGGCAGCGGGGATTCCGGTCAATTTCTCCAGGAATGGGTTCCAGACAAGATAATGCAGGTCGCGGTCATGAACGATGATCCCTTCCTGAACGCAGTTGATGATTTGCTGGTTTAAAACCAATGTATCTTTCAGGTCTTTCTCTGCCTGAATACGTTTTGTTATGTCGCGTACCAGTACGATAAAATTCGTGTCCGGCTGCAATGATTTTCCCATCGCCGCAATCGAAAGTTCATACCAAGTCATCCCCTTCGCGGTAGATAGCGAATAGACAGCGCCTCGGTGAATTCCCAGTTCGGCAGCTTCGTCCAGAGCAGCCATAATGATTTGTGAAGCGTCTTCAGGTAGTGTGTCAGAGAACTTCTTTCCCTGAAAGGCGACAGGGGGAAGATACGGCAGATCGATGGGTGCCGCATGACATTCATGGACGTAGCCTGCCCGGTCCGTTCTGAACATCAGATCCGGCAATGCGCTCAGCATGGCCTCCATCCGCCCTTTTGTGTTGCGCAAATCATCCTCGGTAACTTTACGTCCGGTGATATCCTGCGTGAACAGCAGCAGGCACGTCTCTCCTTTCGATTCAAAGGTCGAGAACCTGATATTCAGCCAAATATCTTTTCCGAAGCTTGTCATCAGATGGACTTCCATCTCCTGTTCATTACCGATTCTCAGTGCCCTGCACGCAGCCCCGTACATATCGGAAATCTTCCATGATTCAATATGGTGAAAGTTCTGGGACATCAGTCCGGTAACGCTTGTTCCAACGATTTTTGCAGCGGATTCATTGGCAAAAATACACTGTCCGGTCGAGTTGTATGTTACAATGCCGATAGATGACGTATTGAGGATGCTGTTGTTGAGCTCCAGTACCTCTGATATTCTTCGTTGGCTTTCCTTCAATGCCGCTTCGGCCTCAAGCAGTCGCTTGTGCTGCAGCCCCTGTTCGGCCAGCATCTGAGCCAGTCGATGGATGAAAGTCAGATTTCTGTGAAGATGTGCTTCGCTGAAATAAGGCACTTTGCGTACTGCCGCCAGATATTGGGTTTCATCAAAACCGTACCGATGGGCCTGCTCGATAAACTGTGCTTCATCCGGCGGATCGATGAACATCTGGCCGGTAAACACGTTGCCAAGGTGTACCCCATCGATAATGATCGGGATAGCAGAATCCACGAGACCCATCGGGCAGCGATAGA
>CAYQKZ010000433.1:0-2783 GCA_964418135.1 uncultured Desulfobacterales bacterium | reverse complement strand
GCATGGGTGTGAATGCCGCGGGAAAGGGCTTCGCCGATGGCTTTTCGGGTGTCGGCGATGGCATATTCCTGCTTGTAGTCCACATCGTTGGGAAATCCATCCCCCAGAATCACCATCAGGCGGACGGTGGCTGGAATGAGTTCGAACATAGCCGTGGCATGTCGAACGGCAGCCCCCATCCGCGTATTGCGCTGGGGGGTCAGGCTGCTGATCCGTCGGCGGACGGCATCGTCGAGCGGTTCATCGAATTCCTTAACGTGCGTGTAATCCACGGACAGACGGCCGGTGCCGGAAAAACCGGCAATGGCAAAGGCATCTCCCAGAATGCCAAGCGCTTCACAGAACATCACCATGGCTTCTTTTTCGATATCCAGCACCGTAGCGCCGATACCGGACGGATTGTTTTCCAGAGAGTTGCCGGTTGACCGGGACAAATCGACCAGCAGGAGAACAGCAACGTTCCGCTCGTGTTTGATTCGTTTGATGTAAAGCCTGTCCGATGGCATCCGGCCGGCCTTTTTGTCGAGAACAAAATCCAGAACCGCCCGATAGTCCAGCTCATCGCCTTCGATCCAGTTTCGCAGAATCTTCAGCCCCTGGGGTTTCATCAGCTCGAAAGCATGGCGGATCTGGCTGACCAGTTCCCGGTATGTGTTCAGGGTTCGGTCGTAAAAACCGGTGTCCGCGCCTTCCACAATGCGGTCCACGACACGGACATGTCGATGCAGATAATCTCCCTGACGGCTGTCCCACTCCCGGTACCAGCAAGCCGGGCCGGCATCGTAACCGGGGCCGACATCCAGCAGGCCGGCAATATCCGAAAAATCCGTATCGGAAAAATCAATGGAAACTGCGGCTGAGGGATCGGCGGTCTGGGATGCGCCCCGTTCCTGGGATTTTTGCAGCAGATCGCGCAGATCGTCCTTGCTGATTTTTCCGGCGTTATCCGCCAGAAGTTTTCGGATATCGGATTTGTAGACAGATATTCCTTTTTCGGCCAGTTTGTGTTTCAGAACAGCAGCTTTCGATGCTGTAACCGGGTCTATCGCCGCATCCGGATGCAGCCCCCAGCCGAAAGGAAATGTCATGGGTGGATGGATTTCAGGCCTGGCTGGGTTCAGGCAGGATTCGATCCATGAATAGGATGCCCAGAGAAACGCGGCGCAGTCCTCGACGCAGGCGGATCGATCGATGTGCCGAAAAAACGCTGCCGCAACAGCCTCGGCCACAATACGCCTTTCCCCAGCCAGAGGAGGCTGGGAGGGGGGCCGGCCAAATCGAGGATTGTTCCCCGCCAAAGAAAATCCCGGCTGGATGCCAAGCGAAATGCACAAATACAGAGCTTCGAGGGGATGGCTCCATGGCAAGCCCGAATACATGCGATCTGTCTCCCGGATCAAAACAGGCAGCGACTGCCGGATGATTCCCGGATAATCCGCCTCCAGGATGATCCGAATGCGGCCCTGCTCGAATATTGTTAATAAAGCAGCCGCCAGATCGGGATTTGGGAAGTTTTTGCAGAACAAAATCAAGTCCGACAAGGGTTCAGATGCCTGGGCATCCGTGACCCCTGCATCGGTTGCAGCAGGAGAGGGCAGGGGGATGGGTTTCAATATCTCCGACAGTGAGGGATGTACCGATAATTCCCGGCAGGCATCCATGGCCTTGTCCATATCGAATTCATAGGTGCCGAATTCATGGTAACAGGCCTCCAGCCGGGTCAGGCATTTATACAGAAAACGGTTTTCCACTCTGCTGGGGTAGATATCGATTTCATCCGGCAGATACATGCGGTTTCCCTGCGAGCAAACCAGTGGGGTCTGGGCGGAAAAAATGTCGTTTTTTGAAAACTCGGACATCGGGCGGACAGATAGTCCGCTGCCGATTCTGGCCTGAAGGTAACGGTTCAACCCGTGCTGCATTTCGGAAAACGTGGCAGCCACCTGCAGTGCGTCCACCCGATCCCTTGCCTGTTGGGACTCGAGAGACAAAAACCGGCCACCGGCCACCTTGTCTCGATGGTACCGGATCAACCCATCGGATACGAAACAGGACAGCGCCTGATCGTCCAGCAGCGACGCTCCCCGCTGCATGCCGTCCAGAAATCCATCCACCAGCCCCGTGTCTGCTTCGGCGATCCGCATCAATTCCCGGATCTGAAAATGCCGTCGGGAAGGAGTGAACGATCGGGCGGCCACAGAGAGAACATGACAAAGATGTTTGCTCTGGTTATAGGAAAGCTCAGGAGACAGAACGCCGCCAACGAGTTCCAGAAAGGCTATGCCCGATGCAATGTCGTTGGATTTCAGCAGATCAGACAGGGTTTCGAGCGGACTTCCGAGTGTATAATTGCCGATTTTCAGCAAAGAAAAGGTTGTTTTGTCGAATTGTGCGATCAGCCCGGCATGCCTGGTCTTGAGAACCGGTACCAGATGCAGGGCCAGGAGACGGCCGATGGCGGCATTTCCGGCGCCTGCCTCTCGGACCCGGCTGCAGAATATTTCCAGATGATCCGGGCTTACCTTGCCGGCCAGTTCGATCAGTCCATCTGCAACCGCATGACCGAAAGCGGTTTCTTGAGACAGGCCCCAGATCGTTTCATCGACGATTAGCCGAAGCGTGTTTTCCGTAACCGGAAAGTCGCGATGCGACAGCTTCTCCTGCACCATGGATGCTGTTTCCGGGTCTGCCAGAAACAGCGTGGACATCAATTCATCCTGTGCTACCATTTACTGTGACATACCTCCTGCTCAGAGGAACTCCAGATAAACCCAACCGGTAGT
>CAYQKZ010000432.1:0-2787 GCA_964418135.1 uncultured Desulfobacterales bacterium | reverse complement strand
TTTCTGGGAGCCAATGATCCCTATAAATCCCTGAAAACAACGCTGAAGGCAGAAATCAATCAGGATGCATGGGAGTCTCTTCATAGCGACACATCCCGGCCGTTTGACAAGCCCAAGTCCGGTCGCATCGCGGTGAAGGTGATCAATCACCTGGGAGATGAAGTCATGAAAGTTTTTCGGGTAAATTAAGGATGTGACACAAAGGGGGCCGACAAATGGAATTTCGGATATCCGATACTTTTACCGACAGCCTTTCGAAGCTGAACAACGTGGAACAGACTTCTGTAAAGACCACGGCGTTTGATCTTCAGTTGAATCCGTCCAACCCCGGCTTGCAGTTTCATCGTATCGACAAGGCCAAAGACCCAAACTTCTGGTCGATCCGTGTAAACCTCGATATTCGATTGATCATTCACAGAACAAACGACAGCCTGTTGCTGTGCTATGTCGATCACCACGACAAGGCTTTATGAGATGCATTTTGGCCGTCCGCATATCGCATCCCGAAAAGTTATCCAACAGATTCTGAAAGAGGCCGCAGAAAAGATAGATGGACAACGATTTACCCCGCATTTTTTGTTGAACGAATGGGATGAATTGGTTGACGCCAACCAATTGGAATCCTGGGAAGCATATCGGGATATCAAACGGCTGGGCCGGAAAACGCGGCTGTCGGAGAAGCATCGCCTTGTGCTGTGGTCTATTTTTGATCAGGTTCGATCCGATCTGAAGACCCAAGGGATGATTACCTTTGCCACGGTTTACTCACGAATCGCGGCTGAACTGATGCAAAACAACCGCAGCCCTTTCGATTTCGCTGTAGTTGATGAGGCTCAGGACATCTCTGTGCCCCAGTTGAAATTTCTGGCAGCACTGGGGGGAGGCCGTCCGGATGGGCTTTTCTTTGCCGGTGATCTGGGTCAACGGATATTCCAACAGCCTTTTTCCTGGAAGGCCATCGGTGTTGATATCCGGGGCCGCTCCCGCACGCTTCGGATCAATTACCGAACCTCACACCAGATTCGCATGCAGGCAGACCGTCTGCTGGGGCCGGATCTGTCAGACGTTGACAGCAATACAGAAGAGCGTGGCGGTACAATTTCAATATTCAACGGGCCGAAACCTGACATCCTGGTTCTCGATTCTCCGGATAATGAAATCAAAACAGTGGGCAAATGGCTTCAAGATCGCATCAAAGATGGGATAATGCCTCATGAAACAGGTGTGTTTATCCGTTCTCCGGCAGAGCTGGACAGAGCCTGCAAGGCGGTAAATAATGCCGGACTGAATTTAAACGTGCTTGATGAAACCGTTGAAACATCCAGCGGGCAGGTTTCGATCAGCACCATGCATTACGCCAAAGGCCTGGAGTTTCGTGCCGTTGTCGTAATGGCATGTGATGATGAGGTAATTCCGCTTCAGAGCAGAATCGAAGCGGTGTCTGACGATGCGGATCTCGAAGAAATTTACAATACAGAGCGACACCTGCTTTATGTTGCCTGCACCCGCGCACGGGATTATCTGCTGGTGACTGGGGTAAGTCCTGCATCGGAGTTTATTGATGATCTTCGGGATTAGATACAATTATAGACTAACGTGCTTATCAGCACCAGGCATTGAATGAACAAAACAAGAAAGGATGAAAAATCAAGCCAGACTTTCGGATCATCTGGCCTTTGGCCTCTGCAATAACTTCCGGAGAAAACTTGCCGGTTCTAACGAGTGACAAGGCATAAGCCGTCTCTGCTTCGAATTCGGTCAAGCCCCGTGCCCCATACGCAGCGGCTGGGTTTACTTCGACATTGAGATGCTTTCCGATTTCTTGTTGCAGGGCAAGCATGGTGTCATAATCCGGCAGGGGGATATCGATAACATGAAACAGCTTTTCGAGTTCCAAAGGCAATCTGACAGTCGATGCAACCAGACATAAGACACACCCGGTTGACTTCCATCGGACAACTCCGTTTTGAATGGCCTGGATGACTTCGGGGGATTCCAGAAACAGATGAAGATTGTTTGCCAGCAGTACCGTGTTCGTACAGACATTGAGCCATTTTAACGCTTCAATGGGATCACGGATTTCATCTAATAAACCGTTGTTCCGGGTGTCTGTGATAGCACGGGTACAGTCCCATGACATAAATTGCCATCCATCGCATGAGATAAGTGGTTAATCCATATTCTTATAACAACTAAAGGGGGTGGATTTTTAATGCAGCATGACAAGATGTGATAATGGGGGCTGAATTAGTGTTGCAGGGTTGATTTGTATATGATAAGCGGTTAAAAAATACCGGATGGATATGATCCGCCTTGTTGTTTCTGCGTTTCTAATTGGATAGCTATCGGTTTACTCTAATTTGTACTGTATCCAACACAATATTTTCATAATCAACATTAAGGAGGTTATTTTGCAAAAAAGAATATTATTTTTTTCAGTTGCTATTATGTTCTTTACGCTAAACGCTTTTGCAGCGCCGGTTCCGGATACCGGGGTGACGAAGTGTTACAATGCAACCACCGAGATCACCTGCCCGTCGCCGGGCCAGGCTTTTTACGGGCAGGATGCCAGCTACACCATCAACCCCATGTCTTATACCAAGCTGGATTCCAACGGCAATGCGCTGCCGGATTCGGCGACATCCTGGACCATGGTGAAAGACAACGTCACCGGGTTGATCTGGGAAATGAAAACCAACAAGGACGGGGTCAAAAACTACACCGACCCCCACGATGCCGACAACACCTACACCTGGTACGACAGCAACCCGGCCACCAATGGCGGTT
>CAYQKZ010000431.1:0-2791 GCA_964418135.1 uncultured Desulfobacterales bacterium | reverse complement strand
TCGAAGAACTGGCCAGAACGGATTCTTTAACCCAATTGGCCAACAGGCGCTATTTCGACGAGCGAATCAGGGAAATGGCACCTTTATCCATTCGAAAATTCCAGCCTCTTTCAGTTATTATGACCGATATTGATAAATTTAAACAAGTCAACGATACATTCGGACATTTAATGGGTGATCGTGTTCTAGTCGGATATGCGGATTTGTTGAAAAAACATACCAGAGCCGAAGACATTGTCGCGCGATATGGCGGGGAAGAGTTCATAATTCTGCTTCAACAGACGGATGACAGCCATGCTTATTTAGTAGCCGAACGCACCAGAAAATCGTTGACAGAGTTGAATTTGCTCAATAACGCGTATGTCGTAACAGCCAGTTTCGGTATCAGCCAATTGAAAACAGATGAAAGTGTTGAGACGTTTATCAACCGTGCCGACCTCGCATTGTATCGAGCGAAACAATCCGGGCGGAACCGGTCCATTCTGGCTGAGTGAAGCTTGTTTTGAACTATGACTGCAAAAACCTGTTAACCCGCTTGTATCAAACGAATCGCTTTGTTTGCCTAACTGCTATAGAGAGGTGTTGTTGGTCTAATCAAGCAATAAAGAGGAGAAAAAATGACCTGCATCGAGACGGTACAGATCGACAAAATTACCGTGATCCGGATGTGCCTTGAGAGTCGGATGAACTCGTTGGAGAAGGAACTTCGGGATGAATTGAAACATCAGTTGCAATTGTTTTCCGTCAATAAGGAAAGCCATGTTGCTGTGTTGACAGGCGAGGGGAAAGCTTTCTGCGCGGGCGGCAGCCTCAGGGAACTGGAAGGGGGCATGCGGGCCATTGCAGCGGTCGATTACATGAAGGACGTCAGCGAACTGATTGTTGCCATTACGAAGCTGGAAAAACCCGTTATTGCCTCCGTCAATGGGGCTGCTGTGGGCGCCGGGTTCAGTCTGGCGCTGGCCTGTGATATCGTGATTGCTTCCGATAATGCCAGGTTTTCCCAGACATTTGCGAAAGTGGGACTGATTCCGGATTTGGGCGGGCTGTACTTTCTGCCGAGAATCGTTGGAATGCACAAGGCCAAGGAGCTGATTTTCACAGCGAAAATGCTGAGTGCCACCGAGGCGTTCGACCTGGGGCTGGTCAATCATGTGGTGCCGGCGGAAGAACTGGATGCATTTACCATGAAGCTGGCAGCCGAGATCGCCGGCGGGCCGATGAAAGCGATTGCGTTGAGCAAATCGATATTGTCGAAAAGCTTTCAGCTTTCACTGGCCGATGTACTCGAATACGAGGCGTTGGCGCAGGCGATATGCATGCAGTCCGATGACCACAAGGAGGGCATCAAGGCCTTCAATGAAAAGAGATTTCCGGCTTTTTCAGGCAGATGATTGATCTATCCGATAATGATCCATTTGAAACCGTTCCGGTCTGGAACCGAAAAAGTCGGCAACCACATGCTTCTTTCATGAAAGATTACTTGATGATGTTGTATTTCTGCAAATTTGCTTTGATGTAAGTCCAGTGCAGAACGGTATGGATCACCACCATGACGATAAACAGCAGTGCCGTCCATTCATGAACTTCCCGCAGAAAATGCCGGAAATTGCCCGCAAACCCGCCTCCGCCACCCTTCGGCACGAACAGCCAGTTGATCAGGCCTGTCAGAGACAGAATCGAAAACAATACAAAAGAAAACACATTGACGATCCACAGCGTTGCGCCTTTGTTCATAGACATGAGAATTCCTCCAAAATAGGTTGTGCATATCAGATTTGACCATCGTTGCGACCCGCCTCTCCTCGAACTCCCCCCGCTGGGGGAGGGAGCCTCAGAAAAGATCAGATTATACCCGTTGGCAGTATATCAACTGTTGAAAGCCAAATAAATCTCAATAGATGCCGGTTTTCCATCCGAAGGTGCGGGCAGGGTCCAGCTCTTGAACAATTTGATCATGCAGGCTTTCAATGCCTCATTGTGAATTTCGTCGGTTCCGGCTTGAATGTTTAGGATATTGCCCTGGCCGTCAATTTCCATCTGGACGGATAGCTTTCCGCTCTGCAGATTTTTCGTGGCGGTATGACACCCCTCGATTTCCTTCAGCTTGGCTGCGATGAATGTTTCGATCCCTTGCGGGGACAGGCTGCCGGAAATCACCATTTTTTCTACCAGATGTTTTACCCGGACCGGGGCTTCTTGCTTGGATTCCGCCGCCGACCTATTTGCTTTGTCTTTGAATGCGGCAGCCGGGGCCGGAGACATGGCGTATCGGGCGGTGCTGCTTCCGCCCACTGCCAGATCCGAGACACCCTGCGGCAGGGGGAGAGGTTGCTGGATGGTGGTGGATTTTCCGTCCACATTTCTGACCAGAGAATCGATGGCCACAAAAGAGGTATATTCGGTCAATAGATTGTATTCAAGACCGAGTCGGGTAATTTCCTTCACGCGCGTGTCGTCGGAGGATAATTTTTGATAGTCCGACAGCACGGCAATCCGGTGTCGGGCCCATAGGTATCGGATGGCGGAATTGGCGGCTGTCGGTTTGGCGCTGCCGGCATCGATGCTTGCCGTGTACGGCCGGTCTCCGCTGATACCGGAAAGCCGGATGACGCCCTTGGGGTCTCCCTTCCATTTGCCGAAGAGAATGACCGGCCGCTCGGCCAGTACATCGGGAAGGGCAGGGGGCTCGACATCATAGGCCTGAAATCCTTCAAAATCCGTTTTGACCTTTGTTAGAACCGGCGACTGAATGTATTTTCTGAATTTTTCGGCTTTCGATTCGGCGTCG
>CAYQKZ010000430.1:0-2799 GCA_964418135.1 uncultured Desulfobacterales bacterium | reverse complement strand
TTGCATACGGTTCTTTGGGTCAGCACGCACAGGCCATCAGTGATTTTACATACGCGATCACGCTGAATCCGAATTTTGCGGGCGCCTATTACAACCGTGCGATCGCCTATTTCATTGAAAAAAACTGTGAGAAAGCCCGAAAAGATTTACATCAGGCCCAGACATTGGGATATCCGAAAATTCAGATGAGATTTCTCGATGACCTTGCCAGAGACTGCCCCGAAAAATAGAAGACTCAGAAACCGTAACAGCTTTTTAATTCGTGGTGTTCATGTATACTGCGAACGGGCATAATCTTCAGTTTCCTTATGCCCCTCCCCCAGCGGGGGAGGGTTGGGGTGAGGGCTCAAAAGTCAAGATTATGACCGTTGGCAGTATATTTTGCGGCGTGAATATTTTTTTTCGATTAAGGGATTGATTCCGACAGCGATGTATTCCTATGCGGGTTTACACATATCCTGAAAGGTTTTCATCATATCTCCTGAAATCCGGTTTCCGTCCGCCGCCTGCATGGCCGTGTAATGAACCATACAGTTGTAGAAGGGCAACAGTTCCGGAATCGTTTCACGGATGGCTTGAATGTGCGCTTCGACAGTTTGCACATCGCCACGCACTACAGGCCCCGTCAGTGCCTGATGAACGCCCACCCGGTCGATATTGGCCAGCGTTCCTTCGATAAGGGGTTTGAGGACCGAAAACGCTTCATCCGACGGAACACCGGCCTGTTGTATGAACTGGAATGCCGCTCCCATCAGCGTAACCAAAAAATTGGATGCCACAACAGCAGCCGCATGATACAAAGGCTTGCCGGACGTAATGATCTGCAGCGGATGGGCTTCCAGATCCCGTGCCATTTGATCGGCAACTGAAACAGCCTGGGCGTCTCCCTCGATGGCAATCCGGATTCCCTGGAATGGATTTTTCGTAAAATCAATCGAAGCAAAGCTTTGCAGGGGATGCATCGAACCGATCGACGCCCCGGACGGACGGGCCGATGCCAGAATGGTCGAAGCATGAGCCCCGGAGCAGTGAAGCACAACCGCATCCGGCAAAAAGCCGTTCTGCTGCGATATCGATTCGCACACGGATTCAATCACCCCGTCCGGCGTGGAAAGAAAAACGACATCGGCTACCTGCGTAACTTCCCATGGACGATCGGTTGCAGCCGATATACCGCACAGCCCAGCCAGTCTCTGCGCGGATGTCAGGTGAAGGCTTGAAACACCGACAATGGGGTAGCCCTTGCCGGAAAGGGTTTTTGCCAAAGCAGTCCCCATTCTGCCGCAGCCGACAATAGCGATCGAAGGTTTCATGCTCCCTCCTTTCGTTTTGTATGCAATTTGGAATCAGTAGCAATGGTCCTTGTCGGGGAAACAACCGGACCGAACCTCTTTGACATAATCTTCGACCCCGGCTCTGGCCAAATCCAGGAGTCTGGCGTATTGTTTCACAAATTTGGGAACATGCCGGTCTGTCAGCCCCAGAAGATCATGAATCACCAGAATCTGGCCGTCACAGGACGGCCCTGCCCCGATACCGATCGTGGGAATCTTGAGCTTTTGCGTGATGGTTTCCGCAATATGAGCCGGTATACCTTCCAGTACCACGGAAAACGCACCGGCTGCCTCGACTTCGAGTGCATCGGATAGAAGCCGATCTTCATCCCGCTGAACCCGATACCCCCCCATCTGATGGACCGACTGAGGGGTTAGACCGATATGGGCCTGAACGGAAATACCGGCCTGAGAGATCGCTTTGATCACGCCGCAGACGGAAGACCCGCCTTCGAGCTTGACGGCCGAAGCCCCGGCTTCCTTGATGAACCGCCCGGCATTGGCCACAGCGGTTTCCACGCCGGTCTGATATGACATGAACGGCATATCACCCACCACCAGCGCATGCACCGCAGCCCGTGTCACGATGTTGGTGTGATAAATCATTTCATCCATGGTCACCGGCAGGGTGCTGGTATGTCCCTGAACCACCATACCCAGGGAATCCCCCACCAGAATCATATGCACTCCCGATGCATCCACCAGTCTGGCCATGGGATAATCATAAGCGGTCAGCGCGACGATTTTATCGCCTTTTTCCTTCATCTTGAAAAGCGTCGGAATGGTAACCGGGGAAGCCATATTGGGTTTCTCCTTTGAATGTATACTGTCATCCACCACAAAACCACACTTTAAAGCCCTGCCCTCCCCGCTGGGGGTAGAGAGAAAAAGGCATAAAAAATATTTATTCGTGTGTTTCGTGGATTTATTATTTACAAGTCAATAAACCTGCCGCGATTGTTTATATTCCAGGGCTGCCCGAACAAAATCCCGGAACAGGGGATGGGGGTCCATGGGTCTGGATTTGAATTCCGGATGAAACTGGCAGCCTAAAAACCAGGGGTGGTTTCTCAGCTCGATGATTTCGACCAGTTCGCCGTTAGGGGATAGACCGCTGATGACCAGGCCTTTTTCCTGAAGACGTTCCTTATAGGCATTGTTGAATTCATACCGGTGACGATGCCGCTCGGAAATCTCCCGAATGCCATACGCTTTTTCCGCCAAGGTTCCGGATACGATATCGCACCGATAGGCACCCAGCCGCATCGTAGCACCCTTTTCCGATCCGGCATCCCGTTTTTGAATGGACTGCTTCTGCTCGTCATACCACTCCAGCATCAGATAGATGACCGGATGGTTGGAGAATTCATTGAATTCCGAACTATGGGCATCGGCAATTCCCGCAACATTCCGGGCGAATTCGATCACCGCAATCTGCATGCCCAGACAGATACCAAAATACGGA
>CAYQKZ010000429.1:0-2821 GCA_964418135.1 uncultured Desulfobacterales bacterium | reverse complement strand
AGATTTTGTATCCCAAGGCTCGAAATGGTCCGGTCAGATCTTCCATCTTGAGATTGAATCCATCAAGAAACCACGGATTAATTTCAATAAGGATTGTCGGATGGAATTTCTCAATTAATCCTCTGGCGCCTCGGAATGCAAAAACTTCGGCACCCTCAATATCAATTTTGATAAAGGAGAGTGAATTGAGATTTTTCAATTCTTCGTCGATCACGACAACCGGACAATGAATCTGGGTTGTCTTTTCCCAGCGTACCTGCTCCTGAATATTGCCATGATTATCGTTTCGAAGGCTGAAAAAAGCCTGGCCAGCCATCAATTGGCCACTTTGTTGCAAGGGTACGGTGAAAGTGAGGGTCCCCTGTTTTTCACCTACGCCTACTGCATGGATTTCAACGTTGCGCAAATTCAGTTTCCGAATCACCCGCTTTAAGGCTGCTGAGGTGAATGGAATTGGCTCAAATGCAATGACTTTGCCATCGGGCCCCGTCAAGAGAGATAGATGATAGCTGTATAGCCCGAAATTGGCCCCGATATCAAGCACTGTATCGCCCAGTTTTACGGCATCGGTCAAAAGCTTGATTTCAGGTTCTGTAAATCTGCCAGAGGTAATGTCACGAGCCATCGACCAGGCTTGAATCTGTGAATAAATTGGGGTTTTTCGAACAGGCGCCAATAATCTTTTTGCAAGTCGGCGCAGCAATGTATTGCCATTTGTCATTTTCGGCAGATATCCAGTTTGTTGAATCAGTTTTTTGCGACAATATTCTTGTTGTCAGGATACGACTGCGCACTCTTTGGCCAATTCAGTGGCAGGTTGGGTCTGAAGGGCATGCTCGATTGATTCGCGAGTAAAATTCGAATGATAAAAGCCGTAATGCAATCCATCGGTCAGTTTCGACGGAATCGGTCGGCCTGCGGTAAGATCTTGCACCAGCGAAAGTGCGAGTTTACGGTTTTCCTCTGATAAATCTGGATCCTGGTTAATGAAACCTTTAATTTCTTCAGCAAGCTGAGCGTTTCCGGTTTCCTGAAAGATATGGAATATGCTGGGTAAATAATCGCTGACAGGTCCACGCTTAAACTCGACATCATCGCGGTTTCGAACACCTTTGAAACCACCATTTACCGGATAGTAGTCAAGATATTCCTCCATTTTTAAATCGAGTGTTTTGGTCAGGCCAAGCTTTTTACCAACATTTCGCAATAATGCCGCATTGCGACGAAACATCGGTAATGCTTTCATACGGTCTTTCCAGGTTGTTGGGCGAGAGTTGCTCCATAAAGCATAAGTAATTGAAAGGGTTGAGACATACATCGGTACATGGACAATGTACTTATCGACAAATGAAACATGGTGCAGCCGATGGGGTGCGGCTTCAATCAAATCCATCCTGAAAAGCTCTTGCTCATGGTCAATCGGTTGCGGAAAAGTCAGCATCCAATGTTCATAACCGGGGCCAAATGCGGTCGCTGTTGAGAGCAACATTGGGCCATGGTGATGTAAGGCTTTTGTGCTGATATTCGTGACCTTGTCCGGCAGTGGTATCCAGCAATTCACAACAAAATCAAAATATGGCGTCCTCGCTACCTGCATGCTGGGCGATGGATAGTGCGTGCGATTAAAAAAACCGGGCTGGGCGATATTGAGACGAATGATTTCTGTCATCACCTGCGGGTTGTGAGTCATCGCTTCCAGGAGAGGTTTCGAAATCTCATGAGCTTTGGTTTTATCAGCATTCGCTTTAAAAATACCAAGAATCTCTGTTACAAAACGCTTGAGTTCAGGAAATTCCGCAAATGTGACCTTTTGCACGTCCAACCCCTTTTCAATTCTGATTCTACGTACTTATACACATTCTACGATTCAAAAATACAGGATTCAACTCCAGGCCCCTTTAATGCCTGAAATTATGCGGAGAAATCCTACAGCGATGATCATCTGATTTATCATGGTATTGATGATTTCTTGTGGCTCTCACGTTTCCACCCGACCAGATGAACTCCCTGGCCCTGACCATCATAAAAAAAAGCGTTGTCGGCTGTCGGGTCGGTCACGCGTTCAAATCCGGCCTCGTCAAACCAGTTTTTCACTTCCTCAATCGTATGATGGCTGACATAAGCCGGAGCATACCAGTCAAGCGTGTCGCATGCCCTCACTTCCGGGTCAGGATGCATTGAAACGCCGATGGTCAAGGCATGCATAGCCACACCGAGCCGCTGGAAGAGCCGCCAACGGCTGTTCATGAGCCGTCGTTTGATTCCGCCAATCGGCACAGTCCATCGGCTGGCCTTTTCCAGAAAAGTCACAGGCAGCTTGCGGGCAACAGCGCGATGGCATGCCATAATTTTTTCGACGATTGGGCTCTGCTTTTCGTAAACCCAGATGGCAAGCATTCCGCCAGGCCGCACACAGGCCGCCAAATTGAGAAAAGCTCGGCGAGGGTCAGGCGTATGGTCAATCACACCGATGGAATAAACCAGATCAAACGTATTAATAGGTAGAGGGATACGCAGAAGATCGGCCCGGATGATGGAGACACGATCTGCATATTCCGAAGTCAATTCAGTTGCTGAAAATACGGCTTCCGATAGATCCATTCCGATCACGCTGGCACCCCAGCCAGCTGCCAGTCGGGCATAGCGACCCATGCCACATCCGCCGTCAAGCACAAGCTTTCCGGCAAATTCAGCAGGAGCCAGTCCCGTTTTCAGGCGGAGTGTTGATTCATCCTCTTCCGTTCGAATGATGCGATATTTGTTCCACTGAAGGCCATAAAGTTTTTTGGTTCGAGATTGTTCGTTCATGGCTGGCTTTCGG
>CAYQKZ010000428.1:0-2823 GCA_964418135.1 uncultured Desulfobacterales bacterium | reverse complement strand
GAAGCAGAGACCATGAACCGTCGTGAGCTGCGCGATCTTCAAAACGAGCGGCTCGGCATTCTCATCAACCATGCATATGCCAACGTCCGGTTTTACCGCAAGCAATTCGATGCGGTCGGGCTCAATCCGGATGACATCAAAACCCTCGAGGATTTAAAGAAAATTCCTTTTACGAGCCGGGAAGATCTGGTGGACAATTACCCCTACGGCATGTTTGCCGTCCCGCTGCGTGATGTGGTACGCCTTCAGTTTCCCCTGGGGCACTATGGCAACCCCATTGTCATCGGCTACACCCGGGAAGATCTGAAAATCTGGCGGGAACTGGTGGCACGGATCATGGTCGGTGTGGGCATCACCGAGCACGATATCATTCAGGTTGCCTTCAATTATGGGCTGTTCATGGGCGCCTTTCGATTCAACCAGGGGGCGGAGCTGATCGGTGCTGCCGTGGTTCCGGCATCCATCGCCCCTGCCGATGTTCAGATCCGGATCATGCGCGATTTTAAAAGCACGGTTCTGGTATCTACCCCTTCCTTTGCCCTTCATATTATCGAAACCATGAGGGCTCAGGGAATCGATCCATCGGAGCTGTCCTTGAAAATTGGTCTGTTCGGATCTGAACCCTGGCCGGAGAGTGCCCGGAACCTGATCGAAGAAGGGCTTGGCATCAAAGCTTTCGATATTTACGGCGTCACGGAACTGATCGAACCCGGTGTTTCCGGGGAGTGTACGGCCAGATCCGGCCTTCATATTTTTGAGGATCATTTCTTTCCGGAAATCATCGATCCGGTTACCGGACAGTCTCTTGATGAGGGCGAGGAAGGGGAACTGGTACTCACCAGCCTGACCACCGGCGCCTATCCCCTGATCCGCTATCGGACTCACGACAGGACATCTCTTTGCACCACACCCTGCGCCTGCGGTCGAACGTTGGTGCGGATGAACCGGATTTTCAAAAGAACGGATCAGATGATTTCCGTTCGCGGAATCAATGTGTTTCCGGAAACCATTGCAGATGTTCTCCGGCACTTCGATGGAATCGGACCCGGATATACACTGGTCACGGAACAGAAGGCCGGCATGATTGACCGGTTGACAATCCGGGTCAGCACATCTGCAGAAATACGCAATGGCGACGTGGGCGGCAGAAAATCGCTTCTCTATGAAAAGCTTCAGAGCGCTCTGCGCAAAGCACTCGGTCTGCGGGTGATGGTGGAACTGGTACCCCATGATCCGTTAAAGGATGCGGGTATGAACCAGTGAAAAAACATACTCGGAGCCGATGAGACAGGAATGCAGCCGGGATCGATCCATTACCTGGCCCGTGTAATGAATCCGATCCCCGAAAATTTCAACCGACTGGACTTCTTCATGAAAGCCTTTTCGAATGAGCTTCAAAAAAGCTTCTTTCAGGGTCCATGATCGATAAAATTCCGACAGCGGACGGTTCTGAAGAAAAGAGATTTCCTGAGGTGAAAAGGCCATCTTCATAACGCCTTCCCGATCGATTATCAGACACTTTTCAATATCCACACCCACCCGGCAGGTATCGTTCAGGGCAATGGCCGCAACAGCGAATTCTCCGGAATGGGCTATGGAAATCGATAGATCGGGAAATGACGGCAGAAATGGGGCGCCCATGGGTTCATGATGGATTTCCAATACGCTGACATCTTTTCCCGGATCGAGCAACCGCTTGACCAGTTGTTTGACGGCAAACCGGCCGGCCATCCACTGCAACTGCCTTTTCAGATTTTTGAAATCGTTCAGCGTTTCAAATTCCAGAAGACTCAACAAATGCTGTTGGAAATCCTGTCGTTCAAACATCACGGGTTTGGAAAATATTTCCGGAAATGCAATGGCCGGAATCAGATGATGTTCCAGAAAAGCCGGGATGAACACAACACCGACTGCGATGTCGGGATCAATAAAAAAAAGATGAAAATCCCTGAAAAAATCAGTGGATGGGTTCATTTATGGATAGGGAGGACATAGCGGAATGGGTTGATCTTCCGTCAAGAAAATGAAATTACCATTACAATATTGTTTCAAATAATAGGGAACGTATTCACTGACGTCTCCAGCGATATTGAACACAATCCTGCCCGTCACCCCATGCCATTTTTCCACCAGCAGCATTTCGGATGCCACTTCCCAGGCATTGTCCGTTTTGGCGATCTCGATGCTTTTTGCCAGCATCCAGATTGCGTCATAGCCCCTGGCTGCCCAGAGGTCCGGATGATTCTCCGGATATTCTGAGCGAAATCGCTTGATAAATTCCTGCACATGCGGCTCGGGTGCATCCGGATTGAAATAACTGGCCATCAGCAGTCCGTTTGCAGCGGATCCGGCCGCCTGCAATCGGATAATGTTCTGCAGGTCGTTGGGGGTGATAATCGGTGTGTTCAGATTCATGGCCCGTACCTGCTTGATGATGCGTGTCAAATTTATCGGGTCGCAGGCGATATAAATCGCATCCAGATATTCCTGATTCTTGTTGATTTTCTCTCTTAGATTCCAGAGCAGTTGACGGATGTCATTTTCCCAGGGAAAAAATGAAATTGTCTGAGAAATGTTGATACCGGATTCTGCAGCAGCTTCAAGAAACGCTTTGACCTGTAGCGCACGCTTATCATCTCGCTCCTGGATGATGGCCACGTTGTGCCAGTTCCATTCCATCCGATCGACAATTTGTTTCGATACGATGCGGTCGTTGGGAATAATGCGAAATGACAGGGGAGAATCTTGAGAAATAGACATGGAGGAATTTGCAATGACAATATGAATCTTTTTGTGAATCAGCAAAATTCTGTCTGCCAGGGC
>CAYQKZ010000427.1:0-2824 GCA_964418135.1 uncultured Desulfobacterales bacterium | reverse complement strand
GAATTATTTGATGCGGCTCTGGAAAAATATCAAGGGCAACGTCATGAAGGAAAAAACCCCGGCCCTGCTTTACAAGGAACGTAATCTCGTGCTTCGGTCTTTGCGGGATTATTTTACCCCCGACATTACCGAGATTCTGATCGATGAGCCCGACGTCTATCGGGATGCCAAGGAATTCATCGAGATCATTTCTCCCAAGCAGACCAAAATCGTCAAACTCTACAAAGGCCCCAAACCCATCTTCACCAAATGCGAACTGGAAACCCAGATTGCCTCCATTTTTGAAAGCCGGGTAAGTTTAAAATCCGGCGGGTCCATCGTCATTGACCAGACCGAAGCATTGGTGGCCATTGACGTCAATTCAGGGAAGGCGACGCAGAACAAATCCATCGAACAGACCGCCCTGGTCACCAACCTCGAGGCCGCCGAAGAAATTGCCAGGCAATTGCGATTACGGGATCTGGGAGGGCTTCTGGTTCTTGATTTCATCGATATGCGGGAGCAGAAACATAAGCTGGACATCGAAAAAGCGCTGAAAAATCATCTGAAGATCGACAAGGCCAAAACCAAGCTCGGTAAAATTTCCAAATTCGGACTTCTGGAGATGTCTCGCCAGCGCATCCGTCCCTCCATCGAATTCGGCAGCCATGAACCCTGTCGGTACTGCAAGGGAAAAGGTGTAACTCCCTCTCCCGAAACCCTGGGACTTAGTTTTTTACGTCAGCTTAACCTGGAAACCCTGAAAGACGATATTATGGGTGTCAAGGGAATCGTTCCCTCGGAAGTAGCCTTTTTCTTGTTGAACCGCAAGCGCCGTGAAATTCTGGATCTGGAAGAGAGCAGGGGGTTTCGGGTGATCATCGAAGGCGATCCGCAGATGGTGCCCGGAGACAGCCGGATTGTCTGCGACAGAAAGGCGGTGCAGGAAGGCGTATAACGGAGCGAAAGAGGGGATGAAGGAAATGATTTTGAAGTCGGGCGGAAAAATTTCGCATTTTGCCATCGGTGTTGGCTCTTTGGTTTTATTTTTGGCAGCCTTATGTTTTTGGGCTGTCATCGACAACAATTCCGTTGGAACCGAGTCGCAGGCTGTCCAGATTGTGTCTGAACGCATTTCTATCCAGCAACCATCGCTTATTGATTACAGTCGGATCGATAAAAATGCCGAACTCCGGGACCTCATGAAGACCCGAAAATCGCAATACGGTGTGGATGCCGGCGTGGATATGATCGCCAAATCCGAAGAAACGCTCAAAGTCGGGAATTCCGTGGTGCCGATGAAAGAAATCGTCAATAAGATCCGTTTGAATCAACTCCAGGTCATTCAAGACGGTCTGTCACTTCCTACGGAACCGCATCCCGATGATGCATACGGTATCTATGTGGTAAAGCCCGGCGACAGCATCTGGAAGATTCATTACAATCTGCTGCGGGGGTATTTCGAGCAACAAGGGGTCAAGCTGGCCTGGTGGTCCGATGAGCCGCTCCGCAACGGAAAGAGTTCCGGTGTAGCCCGAATATTGAAATATTCCGAGTCCATGGTATCCATTTACAATGTCAAGGAACGAAAAGTCGAGACGAATCTGAATCATCTGGAAACAGACAGTAAAATCGCGGTTTTCAACATCACGCAAACTCTCGAACGGTTCAGACAGATCGATTATCAGCATCTCAACAGCGTCCGGTTCAATGGAAAAAATCTGATAATCCCGGCAGAACGGTGATCTCGGACAACGGCACGGCAATATGTGAATGATGGGGATGCGTTTCAATCCCGCCCTGACGGATGAACACAACAGTGACATTACAGGAAAATATATGATCAAACGTTATACCCGTAAACCCATGGGGGATATCTGGACGGAAGAGAACAAGTACCGGACATGGCTGAAGGTGGAAATCGCCGCCTGCCAGGCCATGGCAGAGGCCGGAAAAATTCCGCAGAGCGCGCTGGACGTCATCCGAGGCAAGGCCGATTTCTCGGTGGATCGTATTGAAGCCATCGAAGCGGAGACCCGGCATGATGTGATCGCTTTTTTAACCAGCGTAGCGGAATTCGTGGGACCGGATTCCCGGTATATCCATCTGGGACTGACATCGTCGGATGTTCTTGATACGAGCATGGCCTGCCTCTTGAAACAGGCCGGAGAAATGATTCTTGAAGACTGCGACCGGCTGCTGTCCGTCATCAAAACCCGTGCTTTCGAACACAAGGATACGGTCATGATCGGGCGGTCTCACGGCATTCATGCCGAGCCCATCACCTTCGGCCTCAAGATGGCCGTCTGGTACGATGAAATGAAACGCAACCGCCGTCGGATGGAACAAGCGATTGAAACCATCGGGGTTGGCAAGATTTCCGGGGCGGTCGGCACATTCGCCAATATTTCCCCCCAGGTGGAAGCCCGTGTCTGTGATCTGCTGAATTTGAAACCCGCGCCGGCATCCACCCAGATCATTCAGCGGGACCGGTATGCGGAATATTTTACGACTCTGGCGATTATGGCCTCTTCCATTGAGAAAATGGCGGTTGAAATCCGTCATCTCCAACGAACCGAAGTCCTTGAGGCCGAGGAGTATTTTTCCAGTGGCCAGAAAGGGTCGTCCTCCATGCCGCACAAACGGAATCCCATCGGTTCCGAAAATCTCTGCGGTCTGGCGCGTGTCGTTCGGGCCAATGCGTTGGCATCGCTCGAAAATGTGCCGCTGTGGCACGAGCGGGATATCAGCCATTCATCCGTGGAACGGGTGATTGCGCCGGACAGCACCATTTTGATGGATTACATGCTGCACCGGCTGACCGGACTGATTGGCAACCTGCTGG
>CAYQKZ010000426.1:0-2834 GCA_964418135.1 uncultured Desulfobacterales bacterium | reverse complement strand
AGGATTTGAGCCATTAAAGGCCAAAAGTAAGTCAATTTCAGACACCCCCCTTTTCTGGAATCCTCAAGAAAACCGAATTATAAACTGTGAAACCCTATACTCCTCAGATTGCTGTTTTCTTCGATGCTCAGAGCATCGAAATGAGTAACGGAATCCGCCTTGGTCCAGATGCCAACGTAACCGTTCAGTGACCTTTCCGCAGTATATTCGATCAATAGCTCATTATCAAGGTACCCTTTCAGGGTTTGACCGGATATTTCTACCTTGATCCGGTACCATTCTGCTGTCTCGATTTTTCGGTGTACCGATGCCCGCTGGAATCGTCTGTCATTGATGAACTCGAACAGATTGAAATTATCTTCAAGCGCGTTGATCCGCAGAACAAAATAGTTGCCCACATTCATCAGGCCGAACACCAAGCCGCCCGCCCGGTCAATACTTCCGGAAACCGGCCGGACATCGACTTGTAAAATGGCGTCCGTAACGGCGCTCTCTTTGGCAATGGCGATGGGGAAGTAATAATACGCCCGGATGTTATCCAGAAATTCCTGATATTTGGCGCCAACCATTTTCCCCATCAGATTGGCCATGCCTGAGGACAGGCTGGTTCCCCACCGGGAACCGTCCTGCAGGCAAAGAGTTCTGCCTTCTTCGACAACCGGTTTCCAGTCTCCGGCATGCGTGTAAAAGTTTGGCAGGCTATTGATTCCGGCATTTCCGAGAAAATCATAATCCCCATTGAAGAAAGCTTCTGTCAAAGAGTCGATTCTACCTTGATTGGGAATGGCCATATCCAAAAGCCGGCTAGCAGCCAGAAGCCTTCCCAGTTGATCCAGAGTTTTTTCCATGGATATCCTGTCGTAGCCTGACAGGCTGGCCTCCAGAAGATCTCCTGTAGCAACAACCGAAAAACCAAGGCGTCCGAGTACTTCGGAGAGAAAATGGATTCGCATGGACCTTCCGAAATAGGCGCCGGCCCCGCCTGAAAACTGAAGGGCAATGTAATTATGACCAGCGTCATCCCCGCAGAAACTATCCACATTGGCATAATGGTAGCCGAATTTGGCGCTTAGATTGAGGTATTCCCGGGAGAGGATGGCATAGCTGTTGCCCCCTGGGATGCCTGCACCAAGCTCGGACGTTGCGCTGGATGCCATGAGGGTCATGAGGTTCCCGAATCCAAAATTGACGGTGCCGGACCAGGAGATGCCGGGGTGGGCGAATCCGCTCCAGATCGCTTTCATCGGCACGGATTCAATGTCAAAGGGAGTAATTGTATCGCATGTGGTCAACCCTTGTTTCAGGCCTTGGCCCAAGTCGATGCAATAAAGAGATAGCGGAAAATTTGCCGTCAGTTTGATTGCTGTGACATCTTTTTTATCCTGCCCGGAAAGGCCGAACATTTCTTTCATGGCATTTTCGTGAGCAAACCGGATAATATCGTGAAGGGTCTTGCAACCTTCGGGAGAAAAGGAAGGGTGTTTCGGGTCCGTAAGATTCAGGGGTGAAATGTTATCCAGGACAGCCTTCATGCGGCGGTGAACCGGGCTTTCAAAGATAAACTGCTTCATGGGTTTTACGCTTTCCGCCAGCTCTGGAACAATCCCTTGGTAAACGGTTGTGGCGTTGGCCATCATCGTGATCGATTCACCGTCTTTCAGGATTGTTGTCGCTTGTCCGGCATCAAAAATAGCGGGAACGCCGAATTCGCGCGCAACTGAAGCCAGATGACTGGCCACGCTGCCAACATCGGTGATAATTCCCCTGATTTTGCCCATCAGCGCAGCATAATCGGGGGAGGCGACCCTGGTCACCAAAATAGCATCATCGGGAATACGGCTCAGGTTGCCAACCCCGGCAATAAAGACCCTACCAGTGGCTGTGCCGGTTGAAGCGGTTTTGCCATCGGACAACAGAATTGGATGATCGAGAAAAACGTGTGGTGATATTTTAGCCGCATGTGTTGTTGCTGCCATAAGTCCAAGCGGTCTTGTCTGTAGAATGAACAGGGTGTTGTTGCTGTCAATCGACCATTCCACATCCTGCGCTCCCTTAAAATATGCTTCCAATAATAATCCGCTGCGAACCAGGGTGTCAACGGTGCTGTCATCAATGGACGGCAATGCCTGATCAGCTTCAGGAATTTTTTTAAGGATTACGCCGCCGGTACCCAGATTGACTAGCTGCATCTCTTTTCTGCGGATATCACGTTCGAGTATGCTGCCGGTGGATCTGTCCACAAAAAAAACATCCGGTGATGCCTCACCGCTGACAAGGTACTCCCCAAGACCCCAGAGGGCGCTGATCTTCAAAACCGTAGATTCCGGCCTGGAGGGGTCAACAGTATAAAGAACGCCGCTGGATTTGGAATCAATCATCATGATTCCGGCCACGCACATGGGCGTTTCCCGGTCATCCAGCCCGTAGCGGAGTCTGTAAAGAATCGCCCGGGGCGAATACTTGCTGGCTACCACCGATTTGTAGGCATGAAAAATGTTTTCCCGGGTGACGTTCAGCTCCGTGATGTACTGTCCGGCAAATGAGGCTTCGGTATCTTCACCGACAGCACTGCTGCGCATGGCGATGTGTACGTTCTCATGGGTCTTTGCCTCCAGCGCCGCATAGTGCCTGAGAATTTCATCCGAAAGGGATTCGGGAACCCTGGCCTGTAACACCCTGTTCTGAAGAACCTGGCACTTTTCCGCCATTTCCGGAGTCATATCGGCGGTGATATCGGCAAGTAATTCCTGAATGGAGGCTATCAGACCGCTTTCTTTAAGAAACCGTTCAAAAGCATGAGCGGTAATGACAAAGCCGGGGGGGATGGTAAGCCC
>CAYQKZ010000425.1:0-2839 GCA_964418135.1 uncultured Desulfobacterales bacterium | reverse complement strand
ATCGGTGAAGGACTTTTCAATCCGGCTGAATTCGGAATGCCGGTAAAAAACTTCCCGCTGTTCGGCCATGGCCCGTTCCTGCTTGTTCTGTTTGGCCAACCGGGCGCGGATGTTTTTATCGTCATCCGGCATTTTTTTGAAGGCTTCATCGGCAATACCGTTTTCGAGCTCTTCCTTGCGGGCCAGCCCCACAATGGCGTCCCCGCATTTGATGTGGTGATCCAGAAAATTCAACGGTTCGCCGGGATTATGGGCTTCCAGCCACAGCGCCACCTTGCACAGATCCACAGCCAGCGGATTTTTATCGACACCGTAGATACAGGAAGCAATCACATCCCGGATGGCCTGACGCAAGGCTTTGGGAGAAGGCTGATCTTCGCCGGTGCGAACTTTGGCAACCTCCATGCCGATTCTTCGGGCGGCATTGAGCAGAATATGGCCGCTGCCGCAAGCCACATCTCACACCCGGATAGTCAGCAGCGCCCGTTCACGGGCGCCGGATGCGGATTTGAGCCGTTCAGCGATGATATGATCCATGGAGTGTTTGATGAGGGGCTTCACCATTTCATCCGGGGTATAATGGGAACCCGAAGACGAGCGCTCATCCCCCTTGATCAGGTCCAGTTGAAGCCTGCCGCCCTGGGTGGCGAAGATGGGTTCATATTCCAGCAGACCTTCATAGACAGACCCGAATTCCTCCACATTCAAGGCCGCATAATTGACCCGCATTTTCTGCCCGGTGGCATTGTTCTGGAAAACGCTCAGGTTCTTCAGACATTCCAGCAGAATCCGGTTGTCCAGTTCACACTGGGTGAGTACGCCAAGGGCATGCGGCCCGAACAGATCGCCGGCAAGGGGCTGGATGTTCAGGGGCCGGCCGCCGGCTGCGGTTTCATACAGGCGGAAGGTTTGCTTGAGGGAAATCCACAAATCATGATGCCGCTGTTCCAGGATATACGATTTCTTGCACAGCCGCCGCAGCCGGTTGACGCTGTAGTAATCCCGATAAACGATCGTGGCATCCGCACAATGCCGCCCCCGGGCATGAAAATGGCTGTTACTGCCGACTGCCCCCTGATCACTGCCCAATGCTTTTTCCGGAAACACCAGGTTTCGTTCCTCGATCACCAGCAGAAACAGAATCCGGTAAATCAGACGCAGTTGACACTGATAATACGCAATGGCCGACAGGTTCCCGGAGTTGACGGATTGCCGGAGCGCATGGTTTTCCGGGTGTTTCAGAAATCCATCGGCCAGGGAGCGGATGGAAAACTCCACGGCCCGGCTCAACCCGTTCCGAATGCGGGAACCGGATTCCAGGGCGTCCTGATGGTAGGTTTCCATGAGACTGTCCCCGCCCATGTCCCGATTTCGAGGCAGGCGGCTGGCATGGAGCAGCCGGTACAGGATGGCGAAATCGGCATAATGCCCGTCATCCATCATGGTTTGCAGATCGAATTCGATAAACGACAGCCGGATGAGCCGGCTGCTGTCCCGGATCAGCCTCAGATGAATGCCGTTGGTGACAATGGCGTACAGGTAATGTTCGGTAAGGTTGATGTATTCCTGAACCAGGGCATGGGGAGACATGCGGGCGCCGCCGATGTCGCGTTTTTTATCCAGGCTGTCATTGAAGCCCACAATATGCACGGGGAAACCGTCCAGATTGTCTGCCCGGTGGCTGACGGAATATGTTTTGCCGTTCACTATCTCTGCCCGGGACAGTTGCACGTCATACCCGAGCAGCCCCAGCATGGGCAAAATCCAGTATCGCCGGGTTTCCGACGTGCCGTAATCATGCGCCCCCACTTTCTCCCGCTGGCGGTTGAAAATCCGCCACAAGTCCTGGGCATCGGCCCAGGACCGAGCGATTTGATCCTTGACCCGGGTGCCGGCCTCACAACCAAAATCTTTGGAATGCTGGCCGGCGATATCCCCCTGCTCGATCCTGTCCAGAATATCGGCGGAAAGAATTGCACCCTCGATGCGGATGGTGGTGAATTTCATTCGGATTTGATGTAATCGATGGAAATGACCTGATAGGGATAATAATGGAACACGCTGGCATCCCCGGGGATTTCCCTGTCCAGCCGCGCCTGGGTGTTGGACCGGATGATTACGGCGTCGATGCCGAATTTGTCCTTCAATTCCGCCTGCCACTGGTCGCACAGATGGGGAAGCACAATGATGGCAAACCGCCGGATGACCCTTCTTTCCAGCAATTCCTTGATAACGAGCAGGGCCTCGATGGTTTTTCCGACCCCGACATCATCGGCGATGAACAGGCGGATGGGGTTTTCCTGCTTCAGCGCCATGATCAGGGGCACCATCTGATAGGAACGCGGCCGGAAGGATAATTTGGCCAGGGAGCGAAACGGCCCCGCGCCGCTTCGAAAAGCCAGCCGCGCGGCATTGTAAAGGAGCCGGGCCGATGCGATATCGCCGATATCTTCCACCGTGGGAGCCGGGCCGATGCGATATCGCCGATATCTTCCACCGTGGGAGCCGGGAACTCTGTCGATGCGATGTGATCGTCTTCAAAGCCAAGGGGCAGATAAATGCCGGTGATTTCTTCTTCCGATCCGTCCAGGGGCTTTAGCAGAACAAGGTTTTCATCATGGGAGGGCAGGACAATCCAGTTCCTGCTTCTGGCTCGGACCAGGGAACCTGTTTTGAATTCCATGGGGTCATATTACCTTTAAATATTACCTTTTTTCACTCGTTTCGCTCTGCCGGCATGCCCTGAAATTCTTTTCCCGTTTTCAAAATTTATCGGCTGTTATCCCAATGTTTTTTGAATCCGATTCGTTTTTCAAAGCAGCAAAACGAAGCATTTCAA
>CAYQKZ010000424.1:0-2844 GCA_964418135.1 uncultured Desulfobacterales bacterium | reverse complement strand
GTGCATCGGCATAATCGAAATCCTGAATCTGTCTGCCAAGCTGTTCGGCATCATCTCCAAAAATTGAACTCAGCAGGGGGCTGGATTGCTCAAAAAGATCGTTTACCGCAGCATCATGTAAAGTTAGAAGTGAATCCAGGCGTTCGAGGATTCTGGCCGCTTCCGACCGGTCCACAGAAACAGGCTCCCGGTTGTTCAGGGGATTCGGCAAGACCTGTTTCAGCGCATCGATCAAGCGGGTCAACGCGGTCGTCATCTTTTTCAGATGGCTGTGAAGCAGATCGGCCGTCCCTCCCTGGCGGGCTGCTTTTTCCAGTTCCAATGCCTGTTTCTGCACATCGTCAGCCCCAAGAAGGCTGGCCACCCCTTTGATGGTATGGGCTGTGTGACACACCGCGTCGATTTCTCCGGCGGCTATCTGATCGGATATCAGCGTCGCATCATTCCCATGCCGATCCATAAAATGCCTTAACAAACGCACGTACTTCGGCAGATTGTCCATCAGGCGGTGCATACCTGCGGCCACATCCAACCCTTCGACAGCGGATAGAGACCGCAATATATCCATTTCATTCGCCGGACGCACACCTTCCCGACCGGATGAACCTGGTTCAGAGATGTTATGGGATTCCTCCTCACGCATTGGCAACCACTTCACCAGACTCCGATACAGCTTTTCGGGTTCTACGGGTTTTGCCACATGGTCGTTCATTCCGGCCTGCATACATCGCTTACGATCCTCTTCAAAGGCATTGGCCGTCATAGCCAGAATCGGGACGGTCTGCCGGTCCGGCAGACACCGGATCGCCTCTGTTGCCTCGAATCCGTCCATGACCGGCATTTGCACATCCATCAGGATCAGGTCGAAGGATGTATTCCGGGCCTTTTCGACAGCGATCCGGCCATTTTCGGCCACATGCACCTGCATCCCGACGAACTCCAGCATCTGGCAGGCCACTTCCTGATTGATTTCGCTGTCCTCCACCAGAAGAATCTTCGATCCTTTCCGCAGCTTCAGTTCCCGTTCGATCTCTTCAGAAAGATCCGGAATATCGACCGACCCCGGCTGGTGCAGCGACGCTTCGAGTGCATCGTACAGAACCGAGTGTGTAATGGGCTTGGCCAGAATCCGGGTGGCGCCGGCACGATGCGCCTCTTCCTTCGGAATCTGGTCTCCGTACGCACTGATCATCATATAATGGGGACGCACCTTGAGGGGAATATGTTGTAACTGCAGCATGGTATCGATACCGTCCATACCGGGCATTTTCCAGTCGATGATGAGCATCCGGTAGGGGTCCCCTTCCCGATCTGCGCTGACAACGGCTGCCAGCCCGGATTCACCGGATTCCACCGCATCCGGCCGCATGGACAGTCCCGACAGGATATGGCGGAGTATTTCCCGCGAAGGTTCGTGATCGTCGATAACCAGCACCCGCATCCCTTTCAACACATGAAGGTTTTCAACGCCTTTGGGTTTGGCGGTTGATTTTTCAAACGGTAATTCCAGCCAGAAGACACAGCCCTGACCGCTCTGACTCTCGACACCCATCCGACCGTTCATCATTTCAACCAACCGTTTGCTGATCGCCAGGCCCAGGCCGGTCCCGCCAAAACGCCGGGTCATGCTGCCGTCCGCCTGCTCAAACGCCTGAAAAAGCCGTTCCATCTGTGTCGCCGTCATACCGATACCGGTATCCCGCACTTCGAAACGCACGGCAGCGGTCTGCTTATCCTCGATAAGAACACGGGCGATGATTTCAATCAGCCCTTTCTCCGTAAATTTGACCGCATTACTGATAAGATTCAGGATGATCTGGCCCAACCGAAGTCCATCTCCCCGTACCACCAGGGGGATATGGTCGAGATGAACCTGTAACTTCAGGTTCTTGGCCGATATATTCTCGGCAACGATACCGCAAACATGGTCAATGATCCGGGCCGGCTCGAAGTCGTGGATTTCCAGCGTCATCTTGCCGGCTTCGATTTTGGAAAAATCCAGAATGTCGTTGATGATTTGCAGCAAATGCCGGGCCGCAGCAGACAACTTGTCCATATAGTCGATCTGCCGGCTTGTCAGCGGATCACGTTTGATCAAATGGGCAAACCCGATGACAGCATTCATCGGCGTACGGATTTCATGGCTCATATTGGCCAGAAATGCGCTTTTGGCCATATTGGCAGCCTCGGCAGCCGCTCTGGCCATCTCCAGTTCGGCCGTCCGTGAGGCAACCAGTTTCTCCAGGTTCAGCCGGTATTCCTCCAGCTCCTGAGCGGTCCGCGTCTTTTCGGTGATATCTTGCACCGTGCCGAGCCCTGACACGGGCTGTCCGCCGGCATCGAGTTCGATCTCCAACCGCACCTCGATCCATTTGACCACACCATCCACGATAATGCGATATGTAAGCTGATAAGGCTTACCGTCGGTCATGGTCTCATTCCAGGCGACCGCTACCCGCTCTCGATCGTCCGGATGGATAAACTTGACAAAGTGTCCCAATTTAAGCCGATTTCCGGACGCCATGCCAAATATCCGACAGGTTTCATCCGAGCAGTCCAACCGCATTTGCCGGATATCCACGAACCAGTGTCCGGTCAGCGATACAGATTGCGCCCGTTTGAGAAACAGCTCGCTCCGGCGAAGCGCCTCGGCGGTTTCCAGCCGTTCCCGGTTGAGAAAAGCCATGCCGATCTGATCGGCTATCTGACAGCCGAAGGTGATCTCATCGTTTTCCCAATGGTGAGGCCGGTTGACGTACTCGAAACAGATGTTTCCGCGATTGCAGCCACTGGAAATGATTCGGCAGTCGAGCATGGAGGTAATCCCCATGGGCTTCAGGTAAG
>CAYQKZ010000423.1:0-2856 GCA_964418135.1 uncultured Desulfobacterales bacterium | reverse complement strand
CATCGCCGGAACGATCGGCCTGCTGCACGGCAGTCAGCCCCTCTTCTCCGGATGCCGCTGTTTCCGCACGCATACCCAGCTCGTTCAGCATGGAGGAAAGAATATCCCGGGCATCTTCAAAATCATCGATCACCAGCACTCGAAAACCCCGAAGCGCCGCCATATCCATCATTCGCTTGGGCGTTTTCGTAGACTTTTGAAAAGGAATTTCAATCCAGAAAACAGTGCCCCGATCGATTTCACTTTCCACTCCGATCTGTCCGTCCATCAATTCGACCAGCCGCTTGCTGATGGCCAGGCCTAAACCCGTGCCGCCGAACCGACGGGTGGTGGACGTGTCTGCCTGTTCGAAGGCTTGAAACAGATTCCCCACCTGATCGGGGGTCATGCCGATGCCTGTATCTCTGACCTCCAATCGCAGAACGATGTTATCCGCCCGCTGGTCGATGACGCTTCCAGAGATGGAAACAGACCCTTTATCCGTAAATTTGACGGCATTGCCTACCAGATTGATCAATATCTGGCCAAGGCGCAGATCATCCCCGCGCAGCATCAGATGAACATGATTCATATCGACCAGCAGGTCCAGATTCTTGGCAATGGCTTTTTCCGAGACAATGCTGCACACGTGGTCGATCACCTGTGCCGGTTCGAAATCGCGGATATCGAGCGTTATCTTTCGGGCTTCGATCTTGGAAAAATCCAGAATGGCATTGATGATCTGCAATAGATGCCGGGCTGCATTCGACATTTTGGCCAGTTGGTCAAGCTGCCGGGGGGTGAGAGGATCGTTTTTGATCAGATGGGCGAATCCGATAATGGCATTCATCGGAGTGCGGATTTCATGGCTCATGTTGGCGATGAATTCGGACTTGGCCCGCATGGCCGCCTCGGCCTGTTCCTTGGCTCGAATCAGCTCCAGTTCCATCTCTTTGCGTACGGTCAAATCGGTGTGGGTGCCGATGGCCCGGCTGGGGCGACCGGCTGCATCCCGTTCCACGACCTTGCCCCGGCTGAGAATCCATTTGTAGCTGCCGTCTTTGGCGCACATGCGGAACTCGAGTTCATATCCGCCTTCGGTTTCAAGCCGGTATGTTGCAATGGAGAGCAGTTTGTCCCTGTCTTCCGGATGCAGCAGGTTGATGAAATGATCGTGGATTTCTTCACCCAGTTCATTGGGTTCATATCCCAGCATTCTGAAATATGCCGGGCTGCAGTAACTGATGTTGGTTTTCGTATTCCAGTCCCAGAGTCCGTCATTGGTGGCATTCATGGCCAGTTCATAGCGCTCCTGGCTGATTTTCAACTGTGCGTTGACTTCGTTCAGCCTGGCGGTGCGTTCGGTCACCATATCTTCGAGATGCTTACTATAATTGTCGAGTTCTTTTTCCGCACGCATCTTTTCGGAAATGTCCCGGGCGACACCCAGCACACCGATCAATCTGCCCTCCGCATCCCACATCGGCGTTTTTATGGTCTGATACAGCCCGGTGTAGCTGCCGTCCTTGAAAGTCAGCCTTTCCTCGTTGGTGGTGGGTTTACCGGCCAGTGCGGCGATGCGATCTCTTTCACGAAAAAAATCACCCAGTTCCTTATCGACAAAATCGTAATCGGTTCGGCCGATGATGTTTTCCTCTGTATTGCCGCACAGCGGTTCGAAACTGGGATTGCAGAACAGATAAACCCCCTGGGGGTCTTTCAGCCACACCATATCGGGCATGGAATTCAGCAGGGTACGCAGCCAGGTTCTTTCTTTTTCAAGACTTTCCGTATTCTGGCTGATGTCCTGTCGGGCCTTTCTCAGGTGGGATGCATAGATGATGGTCCGCAGCATCAGTGCGATAACTGCCGCCATACACAGAAGAAGCAAAATGATTGTCCACTGATAGTTCTGCCAGATATCCTTGAATCGGAGGGGCATTTCATAATCATATGGCGGCAGTCGAAGATTACGAGCCAGTTCGCGTACCGGCTCGTAATCATAGGGCAGAGTAAATCCGTAAACTCCCAGAATCTGGTTTGCATCAGGGCTATCCGGCATTTGGAACAATGCGGCGGTGAACCGTTTGGCAGTGTGTTCGTCAAGTTGCGGCATGGCTGCGATCGGCCATTCGGGGTAGAGCGGAGTGGATACGGCAAAAGGGTAATCCGATAGTGGTTTGGGGTTCAGTACGGTCAGTGTTTCCGGTGTAATTCGTCCCTCATTCTGCCAGGTTTCCAGCAAACCGGTTCGAACGAAAATTGCATCCGCCTGTCCTTCCAATAATGTGTTGAGTAAATTTTCCAGCGGCAGGCCGGTGAAAAAAAGAGTGGCATCTGTCGGCAAAAAGATGTCGGCCTTATACAACTCATAGGCCAGGGCCTGAAAGCCTCCCAGAGAGCGGTTATCGCTTGCGGCAATCCGTTTTCCTTTGAGATCATGTAGCCTGCCGATACCGGTCTGTCCAGAGCGAATCAGGATGGTGCCGCCCAGACCGTTTATCGGCAGGCCGTGGTTCTTTCGAATCAGACTGGCCAGCGGTGCGGACAGGCCGATTTCATGCTTCAGCTCCAGGTAGTCGAGGGAGTTGGTGATGATGACATCCACCTTTCGGCTGTCGATGGCTTGATGCAGATCATCGGGCGTGAATATCCGGAGATTCACCATGATATCCGGCAGACTTTTTTGCAACTGGTCGACGATCGGCTGCCATCGATGATTTCCCTCTTCGAGGGTATTGATCGCTTGTACACCGATGTTGATTGTGCGAAGAGGCTCTGCGATTGCGGTCTGTGCAGCACACAGCATCATCACCCAGAGAAGTCTGAACAGTGCGATCATGGGTCATTCCTCGGCAGATATTCGGCAAGAAACAT
>CAYQKZ010000422.1:0-2862 GCA_964418135.1 uncultured Desulfobacterales bacterium | reverse complement strand
TAGTCACGTCATTTATGGCAGGTCTTGGACTGGGTGCCTTACTGGTAGCGCGTTCAACCAGGTGGATTCATGCCTCCATCAAAACATACGGGCTATTACAGATAATTATCGGATTCTGTGCCCTGCTTTCGATTCCATTGTTCCACCTCACACAACCGCTGTTTTCTTTTTTGTTTTCCCATCTTGGTTACAACAGCTTCGGTTTTCTTTTTATCCGTTTTTTCGTAGTATTTGGATTTATGATGCTTCCTGTCACGCTGATGGGAATGACATTGCCTGTTGTTGTCGGTGCTTCTTACAATCGTGTAAAAGGTCACTACGCTTATCTTGCAGGGAAATTATACGGTGTCAATACATTGGGTGCGGTTGTCGGAACTTTGATCGCTGGTTTTATTTTAATACCGGCCCTTGGCATCTTCAAAACCTGCTTGACCGCTGGCGCAGTAGATCTGATCATCGGTTCCTTTCTGCTCTGGAGAATCCGTAAAGAAGGAAATCTAAAGGCATTTGTTCCAAAATCATCAATAAATGAGAAACTTCAGATTACGCCTGCACCCAGCACGCCCACCACACATCTCATTTCTTTTACAGATTCTTTTTCATGGCCTGCTGCAGTTTTTCTGTTATCCGGCATCAGCGCTCTTGCCTATGAAATTATCTGGTTCCGGCTTTTGGCAAGAATCATCGGCCCATCGGTTCATGCTTTTTCCATTATGCTTTCCATTTATTTACTCGGTCTGTCCATCGGTAGCATGATGGGTGCTGGCATGGTAAATAAAATCAGGAATCACCGCCTGGCGATGACAATACTTCTGGGGATTGTCGGGTTCACCCCGCTGCTGACTTTATTTTTCATCAATAAGCTGCCAATCTGGTACGGCATGCTGTTTATTCGGTTTACCAGTTCACAATTCTCCATTTTGAATCTGATTATTCAGGGAGCGATGGCCAGCATGTTGGTTCTTCCGACAACACTTGCACTCGGCGCTTTTTTCCCTGTTGTTACTCGAGCCTACAATATTGAAAATGGAGATAATCATATAAAAGGATCGGTTGGACATCTATACTTTTACAACACAATCGGCGGTGTCATCGGCAGCCTTGTATCCGGATTCTGGCTGATACCAACACTTGGTATCAAATCGGCATTGTTGGCATGTGGTGGATTGAATGTCGCCATGGCCATTGTTATCTATGTTGCGGGCGTTCGTTCTCCATGGCTAACTAAGTCCGCCTGCAGCTTCATAGCTACATGTGTATTTTTATTCTTCTTTTTTGCAACCCCTGGTATGGACCAGAAAATTCTCAATGCTGGCCTGTACTCGATGATGTTAGAGAAAGAACATTTTTCCAGTAACATGCTCCCTCAGAACCGGAATTTGGGCAACCTCCTTTTTTTTCAGGAAGGAATCAACAACAGTGTTGCGGTTATTGCCAATAAATTTAATGACGGAAATCTCACACTTCATTTAAGCGGCAGTTGGGAAGCTACCACGGAAATTCATGGCCGGATGCATCTTAAATTTCTGGGCCACTTGCCCATGCTGTTAGCAAGAAAAACCGAAACAGTCGGGGTAATCGGTTTCGGTGCTGGAATCACTACCGGAACAACACTTTTATATCCCGATGTTAAGCAGGTCAATGTTTTTGAACTGGAATCCGCCGTCATCAATGCCCGAAAATATTTTTCATTTGTGAACAACAAACCTCTGGACGACCCCAGAACCAGACTTTACATGGTGGATGGTCGAAGCCACATCACTTACGGGAATGTTCAGTACGATATCATCACGTCTGATCCGATACATCCTTATGTCGCCGGTGCTTCAAATCTGTATACCCATGATTACTACCAGATCATGGCTGCGCATCTGAATCCGGGCGGCATATTCTGCCAGTGGATTCCGCTTGTGGGAATGTCGCCCGAATCTTATGATACCATCCTTAACAGCATGCACATGGCTTTTCCCCATATGGCAATATTTTCTTTTTGCGGTGAATCGGTGATCATCGCTTCAAAGGAACCTCTTCGGGCGGATTGGAAAACGTTGGAAAGCCGATTTTACAATTCCAAAGTCTATTCTGACCTCAAAATGCTTGACGTGATGTCGCCATATAATCTCGTTGTTTTTTTTGTAGCCGCTGAAGATCAAATCGATCAATATCTATCTGGCGTCTCACGGATTAACACCGATGACAACGTATGGCTGGAACACCGCATTCCAATTGACTTTCTCAATTCAACTCGTGGGCACCTTTTTAATATGCTTCAGGATAAGATTCAGCCCGATGGCCGCAGGTCTCTCAAGCAGGTGTTTTCTGGAATTCCTATCGATAATCTCGATGCCGAGCTGTCGGCTCTTAAAAAAGATGGAAATAATGACTACAAACGTGCTCAGCAGGCATATCAACGAAGCGATCTTGAATCCATGGAGAAATATCTCCGACTGACCCTTGCAGATTTTAATTCAAGCTATCTCTATCCGGCCGGCATCCAGTTGATGAATTATCTCATCGACTCTGGTCGCACTGATGAAATTTTCCCTATTGCCGCATACCTTCAAATAAACTTTCCGGCCTTCCCGGAAGCCTATATTGTCGAAGCACGAGCCTTGGAAAAATCAGGTGAAAGAGCCCTGGCGGAGCTGGCATTGAATCGAGGAAGTTTATATCTCCCTGATCACTCTGAGATGATTCAGTGGCGAAGACATTTTGGGATGGCAGAATAATCCATATTGATTGTTTGCTGATGGTCATTCCCCATTCGATCGGTAAGACTTCAGGACTTGATTCTAACTTGGCCACTCCAATCGAAAATAGCCCGGCAATTTATTGCCGGGTTTGAATGAAACATATTTCACC
>CAYQKZ010000421.1:222-2867 GCA_964418135.1 uncultured Desulfobacterales bacterium | reverse complement strand
CGGGTTGTCATAGTTCCCACAATAAAAGACACCAATAATGACTCTTTTTCTGCAAAAATTCTATAATGTCTTTAAAGAAGATGGTGCAACTTCTGTTGAATATGCGCTTATCGCTTTTTTGATAGCAGCAATAATCGCCGTGGCAGTGGCAGCTCTCGGAAGTAATGTGTTAAATCTATTTAATACAGTCCAATTTTGATAAAATTGCATAATCAATGCAACCTGTTATCACCGAACCAATCACGATTTATCTTTTTATCAACCTTATTCTTGCAACAATCAACGATCTCCGATTCAATAAAATCCCAAATATTCTCAATTTTTCCGTGATCGGAATATCCCTTATATATTACACATGGAACTACGGCTTTCAGGGCTTTATATTCAGTGTCAGCGGCACGCTTCTGGGCATTGCTCTGTTAATCGGCCCCTATCTGCTGGGCGGTATGGGGGCGGGAGATGCCAAGCTTATGGGAGCGGTGGGCGCGGTTCTCGGACCCAAAGGGGTCTTTATCGCTTTTTTATACACGTCCCTTGTCGGCGGCATTTATGCCGCAATCATGATGCTGATACATCGAGACCATGGCAAAGCCATCATCTCCACTGTATTTACCGGAATAAAATCGCTATTGATCACCCATCGATGGGTGCCTGAAATACCTGAACCTCATGAGAAAAGTCCTCGGCTGTGTTATGGGCTGGCTATTGCCTTGGGGACTTTTTTTTATCTGGGTCTGGAACGATTTGGATTAAGTTTTATCAGTATTTAGGGCCAATATAGACGCTGAATATTGAAAAAGAATTGACAACCCTTTTAAATTTAATATAGGGATAGACCGACATCGAAATATAGAACGATCCGGAAAATATGTTTTTCATAAGGCATCTGGCCTATGACACAGACATTACAATGATCCGCATGCGTTAATCGAAAGGAGTAGTCTATGGGTAGATGGAGAGCGCTGGGTCCCGTTTTTCTGGCCTTGGTTATCGCAGCGGTGGGCAGTTATTTCATTTATTCCTGGATGCAGCAGCAGACCCGTGTTGTCAAAGAAGGGCCGGCCCCTGTGGATAAAGATAAAACCGAAATCATCAAGGTGGCCACAGCGGCTGTGGACATGATGCCCGGCACCAAGCTGACTTCCGACATGATCAGTACAGAGGATTTTCTGAAAAAGACCGTTCCGCCGGGTCACTTTACCGATACGGCCAATGTTGTAGGCCGGGTGACTATCAATCCCATCAAAGTCGGAGAACCCATTGTCGAACAGCGACTGGCATCCATCGATATCAAGACCGGCGGGGTTTCCGCCCTGGTCAGTGAAGGCAAACGGGCTGTTGCGGTCGGTGGAGACAAAGTACTGGGTCTGTCTGGCTTCATTTATCCCGGCAATCGGGTGGATGTGCTGGTTACCTGGAATGATCCGGAAACGGAGTTGGAAATCACCAAAATGGTGCTGGAAAATGTGCTGGTTCTGGCCAGTGGCACCCTGATGCAGAAAAACGACAAAGGGGATGCGGCACCCGTAGATGTCTATACCCTGGAGTTGACTCCGGAAGAATCGGAAATCATTACCTTGACCCGCAATCTGGGAAAAATCCAGTTTGCCCTGCGCAATCCCATCGATGCGGGAACGGTGCTTACCAAAGGCGCCACGTACGATGTGGCCATGTCTCATTTGCTGGCGAAATTGAACCTTCCTCCGAAGCCCAAAACGCCGGTACTGCCTACCGAACATGTTGCGCCGATCAAGGTGTATCGTCCGGCACCGGCCAAACCCAAAGTTACAGTGGAAATTATCAGCAACGGCCAGATAACGAAACAAACTTTCTAGCGGAGAGAAAAAAATGAACTTGTCGCCTTCATCCGGGCCTGAAAAATTTTTAAAGACCGCAGGGTCCCTGTTGTTCTTTTTTTTATTTACCGCCGCTGCGCTTTCCTGGGGTGCCGAAATCCAGATGGTGCCTTTGAATGCTATAATAGAACAAAGCCAGCCTCAGAAGCTGACACTTATTACGGGCAAATCTGCCATTCTCAAATCCAACCGAGCGATCACCCGGATATCGGAGCCAGACCCGGCTATTGCCCAGATTCTGCTTTTGTCTCCCAGTGAAATTCATGTTACTCCCAAAAAAGTCGGTACAACCAGCCTGATACTCTGGCAGGATAACATTCCTGTCATCTATGATCTGGAAGTTCGCTTCGACATTTCCAGCCTCAAGCAGCGCCTCCACGATGTGCTGCCGCAGGAAACCGAACTGCGGGTTATTCCCACCAATGAAAGCATCACGCTGGCCGGCCGGGTATCCAGCACCAACAGTATGGATCAGGCCATGTCCATAGCCCAGTCTTTTGCCGCCGAATGCAACAGCAGCAAGATCAACAATCTGGTGCAGGTGGCCGGTGTGCATCAGGTAATGCTGGAGGTGCGGGTTGCGGAAATATCCAAGTCCAACATGAAAAAACTTGGTTTTAACTTTGCTTTTTTTGACGGTACAAATTTTGCGGCGAGTATGTTATCAGGTTTGACAAGTTGGTCTAAAGAAAGTGATCCATTGACAGGTTCGCGATGGAATTTCACCTATACACCTGCCGTGAATGCCCTTTTTCAGTTTGGAGATAATGTTTCCTGGACCGGATTTAT
>CAYQKZ010000421.1:0-212 GCA_964418135.1 uncultured Desulfobacterales bacterium | reverse complement strand
ATTTTGCTTATACCGATGGTACCAATTTTGTCGTCAGCATGTTATCCGCTTTAAGCAATTGGACTAGATCCGATCGGATGTGGGATGTAACGTATTCTCCTTCCGTCAATGCCATGTTTCAGTTTGGCGACAAGGTTTCGTGGATCGGTTTCATCGATGCGCTGAAAGAAGACGGTATCGTCAATGTTCTGGCCAAACCCACCCTGATCACC
>CAYQKZ010000420.1:0-2872 GCA_964418135.1 uncultured Desulfobacterales bacterium | reverse complement strand
ATTAAGGTGCTTTGTCGTGGTGATGTGAACGGAAGTTATATTCCCTGAGAACCTCGCTGCAGCCACCGATATTTCAGCCCATCGATCTTTTTGATTTTCAACTGTGAAATTGTTGATGTTTCTCTCATTTTTTTTAAACAGGGAATAAAAGACTCCTGTATTTTTTCAGGGTGATTCCAAAGCCATCTTGCCACCCGTTTATCCGGTGGTGCCGTTAATTTTTTTGATATGAACAGAGATAAGATCATCATTAAGAACGCGCATACGAACAACCTGAAGAATATTGATATTGAAATCCCCAAACACAAAATGGTTGTTTTTACCGGAGTTTCCGGTTCCGGGAAATCGTCACTGTTGTTTGATACGCTCTACACAGAAGCACAACGCCAGCTGGTCGAGACGTTCTCGACATTCGCCCGAACCCGCATGCCCAAGCTTTCCCGGCCGGATGTGGATGATATTCATAATCTGTCGACAGCCATGGTCATTGACCAGAAACGCATGGGGAATAACCTGCGCAGTACGGTTGGCACGGCAACCGAGATTAACACCTACCTTCGTTTACTGTATTCGCGGGTAGGGAAGCCTTTTATCGGACCATCCTTCTACTTTTCGTTTAATCATCCGGAAGGAATGTGTACGGCCTGCAACGGGCTGGGGAAACAGATCAAGGTAGACCTTTCCCTGTTTCTGGACCGGGAAAAGACCATCCGCGAAGGCGCAATTACGCATCCACATTACAAACCAGGTGGTTTTCTCTGGAAAGAACTCACCAGTTTTGGGGTTGTGAATCCCGACAAACCCCTCCGGGAATTTACGGAGGAGGAATTACATCTTTTGTTGTACTCCGAGCCCTTCCTCATTCCGGGGGCTAAGGAAAAGATGGCATACAACCGTAATTTTGAAGGCATTGCCCGCAAACTTGAAAAGTCGGTGGCAATGAAAGCCGATGATGAGACCGGGGAGGACGAAAAAAATGCCTATTCCCGCTTTATGGTTTACCAGCCTTGTGAAGTGTGTGGCGGAAGCCGTCTGAATCCACGGGCAGAGGCCGTTAAACTAAATGGTTTGTCGATTACCGAAGTTTGTCGGATGGAACTGGTGGATGTTTTACCATTTCTTCAATCCATACAAGATGATATTGCCCTGCCTGTTCTTCGGAAAGCTCAATTTTTACTGGAGCAGCTCATCGAAATCGGAGTAGGTTACCTCTCGCTCGACCGCGCTACAGGTAGCTTAAGCGGGGGAGAATCCCAGCGTGTAAAAATGGCGAAACAGCTCGATTGCAACCTGGTGGATCTGTTGTATGTACTGGATGAACCCTCCATCGGTCTGCATCCGCGCGACACCGATAATTTGCTCAATATTTTGTTCCGCCTGAAAGAAAAGGGCAATTCGGTTTTCGTGGTGGAGCATGATCCGGATGTTATCAGGGCGGCAGAATGGATCGTGGATATGGGTCCCAAGGCCGGAAAATTCGGGGGAGAAGTTATTTATAATGGAGTAGCCGAAGGACTGGCAAATACGGAGAGTTTAACAGCGTCTTATCTCTATCGTCCCGAAAAACCGGTCTATAACCGAAAACCAGCAACTGACTGGTTCCGGATAGAACATGCCAGTGTACATAACCTGAAAGATGTTTCGGTTCGCATTCCCAAAGGGGTGTTGACCTGTATCACCGGGGTTGCCGGAAGCGGGAAAAGCAGTCTGATGCATGAATGTTTTGCCCGGCAACATCCTGAAGCCATTGTCATTGATCAATCGCCCATCGGAAAATCATCCCGCGCCAATGCAGCAACCTATATTGGCGTTTTCGACCTGATTCGGAAGGAATTTGCCACAGCAACTCATTCAGATGCTTCACTTTTTAGTTTTAACTCTAAAGGCGCATGCCCGAAATGTAATGGACAAGGAACACTTTCTTTTGAACTGCATTTTCTGGATTCGGTCAAAACCCAATGCGATGAATGTGAAGGCAAGCGATACCATGCTGATGTACTGGAATTGAAGTACCAGGATAAAAATATTGCTGAAGTATTGGATATGCCGGTGAGTCAGGCACTTAGCTTTTTTAATTCATCCAAAATAAAGTCGTTGTTGCAGTTGTTGGAAACGGTCGGGCTGGATTATCTTAAACTGGGACAATCCCTGAGTTCCTTGTCGGGAGGGGAATCCCAGCGATTAAAAATTGCCACGGAGCTCAACCGGGAAAGTAATATTTATATCATGGATGAACCCACTACAGGGTTACATATGTCGGATATTGACCGGTTCTACCGAATTGTCAAATCATTGGTTGATAAAAAGAATACTGTGGTCATTATCGAACATAATCTGGATATTATCCGGTATGCCGACTGGGTTATCGATATGGGCCCTGAAGGGGGAAAAAATGGAGGAAGGGTTGTATTCGAAGGAACTCCTGAAGACATGGTAAAATGTAGTCAATCCCTTACAGGTCAATACCTTGCCCGCTGCCTGTAGATGCAATATTTTCTGAGGTGTTATTTTTCTTTTAAATGATCACCGGTATTTTCTACCATTTTCCGTTCCCAATCCTTACCATAACCGGGGTGGGAGGGTTTTAGCGGGATACCACGTCCATTCCCATTGTCCTTGAGTTTTCGGTTCTCGGTTTTCTTAACATTCCCGTCAACATATTTCATGAATAAATAGTGGAAGAACTTTTCCCAGTCGGCAACAAGCTGATTTCCTGTATTAACCGAATAATCCGTGATGGTTTTTAATGCTTGTGCAGGATTGCTCTGATATTGGGCAGCAGCGAGCTGATCAATGGCTGATGAATTCTGGATAAATTGTTGTTCCAGTTCTTTCTGATATACCTCGATCTCCGGGTGAATCACATTGTAAC
>CAYQKZ010000419.1:1864-2877 GCA_964418135.1 uncultured Desulfobacterales bacterium | reverse complement strand
CGCAATCGTCTGCTGCTGGCAAAACTCTTCACCAGGCCGTCCAATGTGCTGATCATGGATGAGCCGACCAACGACCTGGATACCGATACCCTGGAGCTTCTCGAAGAGCTTCTCTTCGACTATCCGGGAACCCTGCTGCTGGTCAGTCATGACCGGGCTTTTCTGAACAATGTTGTGACCGGTACACTCGTTCTGGAGGGCCGGGGCTGCGTCGGTGAGTATGTGGGCGGATATGACGACTGGCTACGTCAGCGAAAACTTCCGGAGCCGCCGGTTAAAACGGAAAAAGCCGGTGCCGGCAAACCAAAGCCTGCACGCGAACCCCGCCGGGGGTTGAGTTTCAAGCAACAACGGGAACTGGAAGCCCTGCCGCAGCAAATCGATATGCTCGAGTCCGAGCAGAAGCACCTGTATCAGGTGATGTCCGATCCATTGTTTTATCAGCAGAGCGGTGATGAAATCACCAAAACCCAGGCCAGGCTGGCGGCCCTCGAAATTGAGATCGAGACCGCCTGCCTGCAGTGGGAAAAGCTCGAGGAGCTGAATGGAAATTAATGGTCGGGTTGCACTGGTGCTGGGCGCCATCAAGGGCATTGGAAAGGGAATTGGGCTGGGGCTGGCCCGTCTGGGAGCAAATGTTGTTTTCAATTATTTTGACTGGGAAGAAAGTCTGGATGAACTGAAATCCGATCTATCATCCGTTGGTTCGGATATTCTGATCACACGTACCGACCTGCTGAATACCGGACAGATCGATGGGCTGATCGGGCAGGTCATCGATCGATTCGGACGACTGGATATCCTGATCAACAATATTGAACGGGGCGGCTGGCCGGTGGTACACGGCCCGTATACCCGCGAGCAGTGGGATATGGAAATGGCCACCACCCTTCGTGCCAAAATGTGGGTGTTCAACGCGGCCCTGCCGTATTTGAAATCCGGCGAAGACGGTGTGGTGATCAATCTGTCATCGATTGCCGGAATGGTGGGCAGATCCGGTCCGGCCGCATATG
>CAYQKZ010000419.1:805-1854 GCA_964418135.1 uncultured Desulfobacterales bacterium | reverse complement strand
ACGTTTTTAATGAAGGATATGCGGCCGCCAGCCGAGGGGTATCGCTTCTGACGGAAACCTGGGCACGGATCGGAGCACCCCGGGTACGGGTAAACGAAATTATGTTGGGAATGGTTGAAACCCGGCATGGAGACCAAACCCGGGGGTGGGTCTGCTGACAGACCCCCAGAAGCAGGCGATATTGGATCATACTCTGGTCGGGCGTTTGGGAAGGGTCGAGGATGTCGTCCGGGCAGTGCTTTTTGTGATTCGGGATGCGCCGTTTATGACAGGAAGCGTGCTTCGGCTGGACGGCGGATATGTTATAGGGGGCGAGCCTGTGGCACCCATGCCCGAAGGGGTGCTGTAATCAGCTTTATCTGGGTTTCAGCACGGGAGAGGCCTTTCCCCAGATAAACAGTGCGATCCATGCCAGCCCGATTTTTAAAAGCTCGACATCATTGGCCCTAACTTTGTCGAGGTGTGCGGATGCAATCCGGTAGCGCTTCAAAAAACTGCTCTTGAATACAAACTCCCGAAATGCATCCATGTTGTATGCCGCCATGAAAGCCATTTTTCCCCGCCTTCCGCCTGGCCCCTCACCGGCCCAGGGGTCGCTGCGGAAAAGCCGTATCAGTTCCGACCATCGCTGCGTCATCCGATTGTAGTCTTCAGCGCCCTGATCCTTGATCCATGCAGATGGCGTCCATTGCTTCCCGCCGGTTGTTCCCTGGCAGAATTCAGGCGGTTTGAAGAAATGAATTTTTCGATTTTGGCGGGTTTTGGCGTCATAAACAAGCCCTTGCTCGACTGGAAACATACGGCAGGCTTCCGGACGATCCGGATATACGGAACAGCCCGAAGGTGATAGAAACGGGCAGGGTTTTTCCGCTGTTTCCGACATCGACAGCAGTACTTCGGGAAAAAAGCAACCGTCTCGCAGTATGACATCCACATGTCTTTCCAGAAACTGATCGGAAGTCAGCCCCAGGTGTTGCTTCAACCGGATAACATCGTATGGATATAAAAACAGGTTCAAGTTGTGACAGCAAAGGTTAAAGCAGGAAACC
>CAYQKZ010000419.1:0-795 GCA_964418135.1 uncultured Desulfobacterales bacterium | reverse complement strand
AGCGTATCCTCAGAGATGGCGCCTTCAGGCAGTCATCGTGGGTCATCCAGTTCAATATATTTCATGGGCGGGTCAGTCTCCCGGAAACCGGATGAGCTTGCCGCCAAGATATCCGGCAATGATTGCAGCGCCCAGCATGACCAGGTGCAGTATCAGATATGTTATTCGGGACGGCGAATAGGCCAGGGCGACATTCGGATCCGTCCATCGCCAGATCACCAGAAAAAGCCCTATCAAAAAAACGATCGCGCCGCAGATCATCTTGGTCAGGATCACGTTGGTTAAATTACCGCCAAGCCGGTGTTTCCAGTCATTGTATCCGGTAAACAGGACTTTGGGCATAACAAGAACTACGAAGATCATATTGTAAAATGAAGCGGTTTCAAGTCCGGCTGTCTGAAACAACATGGAAAGTACCAGAAAGAGTACAGCCACCGGCAGAACGCCGTTGGGAATATGAACGGATATGGGATGGGCGTGGTATTTGACCATCAATCCGGTAACAGCCGTGTAAAATTTCTGAAAAACAGACTGCACTGCCTTAGCGGCACTATTTTCAGGATGATCGTCACCTGCATCATGAATCGGCACAGCTTCTTGCGGCGTGGTCTCGGAGGATTTTACTTCGACTGATTCATCCTGATGAGAGACTTCTTCAATGATTTCGATAAATTTACTGCGATCCGCCCCGCAAACCGGACATTTTTCAGGTGGCTCCTCTCCTGTGTGTACATAACCACAAACCGAACATTTCCATTTTCTCATAATATCCTCTCCCTGATTGTTGAATTATCA
>CAYQKZ010000418.1:0-2883 GCA_964418135.1 uncultured Desulfobacterales bacterium | reverse complement strand
TTTATTTTCAGAAAGGCAAATGCCGGGCCTGTGAAAAATTCTGTCCGACAAACGCAATCCTGTTTGACGATGTCGAAAAGGATATCACCCTCCACGTAGGGTCGGTCATTCTAACGGCAGGCTTTACCCCCTTCAATCCGGACCGCTTCGATAACTACCAGCATGCCAAATTCCCCAATGTCATCACCAGTATGGAATTCGAGCGGATTCTGTCTGCCGGCGGGCCTTTTGCCGGCCATGTTCACCGCCTTTCGGATGGAAAAGAACCCAAGAAAATCGCATGGCTCCAGTGTGTGGGATCACGTGATCTGAATCGCTGCGACAACGAATATTGCTCATCGGTATGCTGCATGTATGCCATCAAGGAATCCGTGATCGCCAAAGAGCATCTGGGGCCGGATTTCGAGCCTACCATCTTTTTCATGGACATGCGAACCCACGGCAAAGATTTTGAAAAATATTACGAACGCGCCAAGTCCCAAGGGGTTCGTTTTGTCCGATCCAGGGTACATACCATTACCGAAATCGATACAACCGGAACCCTGAATCTGGTGTATGCTAACGATGCCGGAGAACGCATATCCGAAGATTTCGATATGGTGGTGTTATCGGTCGGTATGGAACCCGCTGCATCCGCGGTCGAGGCTGCCAATACCCTTGGGCTGGAGTTGAATTCTTACCAATTCGTCAAGACTTCCAATATATCGCCGGTTGCCACATCTCGAAAAGGCATTTATGTAGCTGGCGCTCTCCAGGGACCCAAAGACATCCCCCAGTCGGTCGTCGAGGCCAGTGCTGCAGCGTGTTCGGCGGGGATCGGTCTTTCTGCATCCAGAGGAACCTTGGTCAAGGATAAAAAATTTCCCGACGAACTGGCCGTTCAGGATGAAAAACCGCGGATTGGTGTATTTGTTTGTAACTGCGGCATCAATATCGGCGGTATTGCCGATGTGCCGGCCGTAGCAGCCTATGCACGAGAATTAGGGGATGTGGTCTATACAGAAGAACCCCTGTTTGCCTGTAGTCAGGATGCACAGGATAAAATGGTCGAAGTCATTCGAGAGCAGCATCTGAATCGTATCGTGGTCGCTGCCTGTACGCCGAGAACGCACGAACCGCTGTTTCAGGAAACGATCCGCAACGCAGGGCTGAATGCCTATTTGTTCGAAATGGCCAACATCCGAAACCAGTGTACCTGGGTGCATTCGGGGGATAAGGTAAAGGCTACGGAAAAAGCCAAAGATTTAGTTCGTATGGCGATCAACCGGGCAACGCTTCTCGAACCGATTCCATCCCTGTCTGTCCCGGTCAATAAATCTGCACTGGTCATCGGTGGTGGTGTTGCCGGTATCACTGCGGCACTCGGCCTGGCCGACCAGGGATTCAGCGCCACCATTGTCGAAAGATCCGGAAGCCTCGGCGGTGCAGCACGGGATGTCCACACCACCTGGTCCGGTGAAGATGTACAGCAATACCTGAAAGACCTGATCGAACGTGTTACCCATCATTCACGGGTAACGGTTCTAACATGGGCACAGGTTGTCGATGCATCCGGTTTTGTAGGAAATTTTGAAACACGGGTTCAGGCCGGCGAAGAGATTCATACGATTCAACATGGTGTTACCATTATGGCAACCGGTGGTCAGGCGGCTGTCACAGATGAATATCTATACGGCAAACATCCAGCTGTCACCCGCTGGCATGATCTCGAAAACAATCCGGAAAAACTGTCCGGTGCCGGTAGTGTCGTCTTCATTCAATGCGTAGGTTCCCGGGATGACAAATGGCCATATTGTTCGCGGGTCTGCTGTACAACGTCCGTATCCCATGCCCTTACTATCAAGGAAAAACAACCGGATACCGATGTTTTCATCCTGTATCGGGATATCCGCACCTTTGGCGAGCGGGAAGTCCTGTATAAAAAGGCCCGAGAAAAAGGTGTTATTTTTGTCCGCTATAGCCTGGATAACAAACCTGTAGTCACAGAGGCACCCGATGGGCTTCAAGTAAAGGTCTTTGACCCGATTCTTCAGAAAGAGTTGTTGATCCATGCGGATCTGGTGAATCTGGCAACCGCCATCGAACCATCGCCCAATGCCGATATCGCTGCCTTTTACAAGGTGCCTGTCAATACGGAAAACTTCTTCATGGAAGCCCATGCCAAGTTGCGTCCGGTGGATTTTGCATCCGACGGCCTTTTTGTTTGTGGTCTGGCTCATTATCCCAAGTCGCTGGATGAAAGTATCGCTCAGGCCATGGCGGCAGCCGGACGTGCGGTAACGGTCCTGGCCAGAGAATCTATTCAGATATCCCCGCTGGTCTCCCAAGTCAACCGCGATGTGTGCATCGGTTGCGGTCTGTGTACCGATGTCTGTCCCTTCGGCGCGATCATTCAGGAAGATGCGGACGGCAAGGGATTCAAGGCCAAAAATATTTCGGCTTCCTGCAAAGGATGTGGGCTCTGTGCTTCGTCTTGTCCCAAAAAAGCCATCGATATGCTGCATTTCCGGGATGATCAGATCGTGGCTGCGGTCTGTGCGGCAGTATAAAAATCAATTGAGAATTACGAATTAAAAATAATCCACAATTCGTAATTCGTAATTCATAAAAAGGTATAGATATGGAACAATTTGAACCTAAAATCGTAGCGTTTCTCTGTAACTGGTGCGCCTATGCCGGGGCGGATCTGGCCGGGGTGTCGAGGATGCAGTATCCCTCGAACATGCGAACCGTCCGGGTCATGTGTTCGGGCCGAATCGATCCGATTTTTGTCGTTCAGGCCCTCAAGAGCGGAATTGACGGCATTCTGGTGGCCGGCTGACATTTCGGCGACTGTCATTACCTGGAAGGTAATATTCAAGCTGAAAAAAAGATTCTCATGAC
>CAYQKZ010000417.1:0-2891 GCA_964418135.1 uncultured Desulfobacterales bacterium | reverse complement strand
GAAATTTATTGAAAATGAAAGTATTGTCGATGGAACAAATTTCACAGGCAACCGGTTTAGACATGGATGATGTGCAGAAATTATTGGATACACAGGACTGAACCTCATCTTTTTCAACGGGTGGATTCACGAAAGAAGTGCGAGATCCTGATCATCGTTTCGGCCACAATCTGTTATTCATTTCAGTTTCATCACCGCAAAGACGTGTTGCTCGAGTTTAAACTGGATATTTTTAACGTCATCGATCTGTCCGCTGTCGGCCCTGGCGGGCAAAACCCCGAAATCATCGTTCTGGATGATGTCGATCCAGATACGATGGAATAACTGAGAGGGAAATCGGCCTGCCTCATGTCCTATGCAGGGGAGGGGGGGGCGGCCGAAACGATGATCATGTCCGAGAAAAGACTTGAAGCATGAGATTCAAGGACGTCGGTTCCCAAGCAGGAGCTTGGGAACCAGCGAATGGAATAAATCAGTTTTGCAGAAAAAAAATGAGCGAGCGGTTACGATGATTCGGGAAGTTCACTCCGGGGAATGCCGAGGGCTTCGGCTACCCCTTTGCCATAAGCTGGATCTGCCTTCAGACAGTTGCCGATATGACGCAATTGAATCTCACGGGTTGCCGGACCGATGGATCGGGCGGTGTTGGCAAAAAGTATGGCCTGCTGTTCGGGGGTCATCAGACGGAAGAGCTTGCCGGGCTGGGAGTAGTAATCCTCATCGGCCCGATGGTTCCAATGATCGGCCGCACCTTCGATGCTCAACGGCGGCTCCGAGAATTCCGGCTGCTGCTGCCATTTGCCAAAACTGTTGGGTTCATAGCCGAGGGTGCTGCCGTAATTGTCGTCCACCCGCATGGCGCCGTCGCGATGATAGCTCTGGAAGGGGCAACGAGGGGCATTGACCGGAATCAGATGATGGTTTACGCCAAGCCGGTAACGCTGGGCATCGCCATAGGAAAACAGCCGTCCCTGAAGCATTTTGTCGGGTGAAAAACCGATGCCCGGAACGATATTGGCGGGGTTGAACGCCGATTGTTCGACTTCGGCAAAATAATTTTCCGGGTTGCGGTTCAGTTCCAGTACGCCCACTTCGATCAGGGGATAATCCTTATGGAACCAGACCTTGGTCAAATCGAAGGGGTTATAAGGGCAGGCGGCGGCCTCTTTTTCCGGCATCACTTGAATGAACATCGTCCATCGGGGGAAACAGCCCTGCTCGATGTTTTCATACAGATCCCGCTGGTGGCTTTCCCGGCATTTGCCGATGACGGACTCGGCTTCTTCATCGGTCAGATTTTTTATGCCCTGCCGGCTGCGCAGATGGAACTTGACCCAGAAACGCTCGTTTTTCGCATTGATCATACTGAAAGTATGGCTGCCGAAACCGTGCATGGTGCGGTATGAAGCAGGAATGCCACGATCGCTCATGACGATGGTAACCTGGTGCAGGGCTTCGGGCAGCAGGGTCCAGAAATCCCAGTTGTTCAGCGCGCTTCTGAGATTGGTGCGTGGATCGCGCTTGACCGCATGGTTCAGGTCTGGGAATTTGAGCGGATCCCGCAGAAAAAACACCGGGGTGTTGTTGCCTACCAGATCCCAGTTGCCTTCTTCGGTGTAGAATTTGACGGCAAAGCCCCGAATGTCCCGTTCGGCGTCGGCCGCGCCGCGCTCGCCGGCAACCGTGGAAAACCGGGTGAAAAGTTCCGTTTTCTTACCGATTTCCGAAAAAATTCTGGCTCGGGTATAGCGGGTGATATCGTGGGTGACGGTAAATGTGCCGTAGGCACCCGATCCCTTGGCGTGCATCCGGCGTTCCGGTATCACTTCCCTGTCGAAGTGGGCAAGCTTTTCCAGAAACCAGACATCCTGCAGCAGCACCGGTCCCCGCGGTCCGGCGGTCAGGATGTTTTGATTGTCCACTACGGGTGATCCGGAATTTTGGGTCAGTTTTGTCGTTTCTGTCATGTTTCATCTCCTTTGTGGTTAGATTGCGATATACGGTGTCCAGAGAAAGATGGGTTACTTTGAGACCCGCCAGCCGACAGGCCGCCTCGAAGCCATAGATGAGTTCTACACGTTTATATGGGTCCGCTGTTGAACCCAGAGCGCCATGCCGAATGCCTATTTTCAAATGAATTCTATCATATTGATAGCGTCTATCAAGAGACTTCTATCAATATGATAGATAATTTAATGCCGAAGCAATATCCATCGTGTCTATAAGCAATGTTTAATTATAATATCAATCTAATATTTCAATCAAGATATTGAGAGAATACGAGGGGTTGTTACAGACCGGCTCTGCGGAGAGCTGGAGAAACGGGAGGCTGCCGAGATGGAAGACTGTCTGAACGCACATCCGGAATTATTGGAAGAAGTCGAGCGCCTGGAAGCCACCTGGCAGGCCCTCGATTTTCTGAACAATGTCGAGCCTCCGAATCCGGAAGTTGACATGCGATAGCTATTCAGATAATGGTTTGGAATGGCAGCATCCGAAAGGAGATAATTATTTGACGGTCATCCCCGATCGAAAACACACCATAAAACTTAAAAGTGAAAATTCAGTTGACAAACATCAGGCGGTCGGAGTTCCGATTCCGACCGGGAAGGTTGTTCCTGATAGAGGATGCTGAGATGAAATTCCCTTATGGTCTCTGTGATTTCAAAAAAATAGTCTCGCAGGCTTTTTTTACTGCAACCGGACAGTCTGTATCCCGTTACTGGAAAAATGGGAATACCAGGCGATTGAAACCTATTACGCCACTCAAGTGAAGTACACTGAGGAGGAACCGGAAACCATGATGAAAGAACCGAAAAGCGCAACAAGCAAAAGTAAAAAGCCTCTATCCAAAAAAGATAATCCACCGAAGCTATCAGATACTGCACCCC
>CAYQKZ010000416.1:0-2895 GCA_964418135.1 uncultured Desulfobacterales bacterium | reverse complement strand
GATGATCCCACCGATATCCGGCCCGAATGACAGCGTATATCCGATGAGTACCCAGATGACGCTGGCCAGACAGTAAGACATAAATGTCATGGCAAACGTGTTCAGTAGATTTTTGTATCGTGACATGCCGCCATAGAACAGCGCCAGTCCGGCAGGCGTCATCATCATGACCAGCGCTGTGGAAACAATCATCCAGGCGGTATCGCCGGAATTCAATACAGCCTCTTCAGCAAAGGCTGAAGAGGCCGGGAACAGGATCAGGGGGGTCACAGCAGCTAATTTCTCTTTCAGCTTCATGGGTATTCTCCTTTGTCGGTAAATGGAAAGTATGTCAAACGGGCTTTTTTCATGTTGCTAAATGCTTAAAGCAATATGCGTGCCGCAATAGAGTTACTCTAAATTTATTGAAATAATAGCAACTTAAAAAAAATCTAAACTTTCGTTAATAACATTTTTGTAATATATTATAACATAAATGCAAACATGTACAAAAAGTTAATCACAAGCATCTGCATCCGGAGAATATCTTTGCTTGATTTTATACAGGGTGCATTTTATGATTTACAAATGAACGGATAGCTATAGCCTTTAAGCTAATGTTTCTGGGAAGGCTGCACAGAGAGAGGGTCGGCCTTTTTCTGCCATCCCCGATCGATAACGCACCCAAAAGCTTTATCTTAAAAGTTGTATCGCTTTCGGTTGAACACATCATGCAGGCTTTATTCATGACCATTCGTGAAAAATTCGAGAAACGCGAAAAGAGTTTTTTATCTCCTTTCGGATGTTTAAGCTCCGCATCCCGCGGCAGAGAGCGGGTTGAAGATCCCTGCCCTATTCGAACGGCGTTTCAGGTGGATCGGGATCGGATCGTTTATTCCAATGCCTTCCGCCGGTTAAAATACAAAACACAGGTTTTTCTCGCACCTCTAGGAGATTATTACCGGACCCGCCTGACCCATACTCTTGAAGTGGCTCAGATCGCCCGCAACATTTCCCGCGCCATGCTGCTGAATGAAGACCTGACGGAAGCCATCGCCCTTGGGCATGACCTGGGTCACCCTCCTTTTGGGCACAGCGGGGAGAAAACCCTTCAGGAAATCTATTCTCCGGATTTCTGCCATAACGAGCAGAGTGTCCGGGTTGTCGATGTCCTGGAAAACAAGGGTATCGGGTTGAATCTGACATATGAGGTTCGAAACGGTATTCTCAAACACTCCAAAGGATTCGGCAAAATCATTCCAGATGACCCTTCCGAGCTGGCCTCGACGTTTGAAGGACGCATCGTCCGGATTGCGGATATCATCGCCTATCTCAACCACGATCTCGATGATGCCATCCGAAGTGGTGTGATTTCCGTCGACCAGGTTCCCGAATCCTGTACGCAGATTATCGGCCGGACCCATTCCCAGCGGGCAACGACCATGATTCGGGATCTGGTTTTTTCCAGCGAGGTACACAATGGCGATCTCATCCTGAAAATGAGCGATGAGGTCAGCGACGCCATGAACACGCTGCGGACGTTTCTGTATGATAATGTTTACCGATCCCCACGGGTACACAATGAATTTGTCAAGGCAAAGAAAATTCTGACCGAACTGTACGAGTGCCTGTTGCACCGGCCGGATATCTTCAAAAAAGAACTTAACGCAGTGGAAATGTCCTGGTTCAATTACAACGATCTGTCCCATGAGCGGTCAGTCTGCGATTTTATCGCCAGCATGACCGACCGGTGCGCCCTGAGCCTCTATGAAAAAATCTTTTTTCCCCTGCCGCTGATCTGAGTGAAGCCCATGAATCATGAAATATCCAGTGGACTGTCGTTAGCTTACCGGCCATATCTCGACAGATTGGCATCCTTATTCCGTCAAATGGATCGTTGCTATGATGAAGCAGCCGCCGAAAACGGGTTTGTCTGTTCGGGGTGTCCGGACACTTGCTGCCAAACACGTTTTTATCACCATACCCTGATTGAATATTGTTATCTGAAATGCGGGCTGGATTCCCTGTCGGCATCGGATCAAGCCGACATTCACTCCAGAGCAATTGAAACGAATGCCTATTGGAAGAATCATTGCGTCCCAGATCCAGCCGCCATGTGTCCGCTGAACGCGGCAGGCCGCTGCCGCCTGTATCTATACCGGCCCATGATCTGCCGTCTTCACGGCATTCCCCACGAACTGAACCATCCCGTTCGGGGCAGAACCCAAGGCCCAGGCTGTCACGAATTTGAGAGGCAATGCAGCGTAAAACCCTATAACGCTTTCGATCGGACGCCGTTGTACCGTAAACTGGCAGAACTGGAAAAATCGTTTCGGATGGAGACGGGAATTGTAACTAAAATAAAAATGACCGTGGCTGAAATTATAGAGGAATGGAATTAAATCCGGAATGTGCGCACTCGATACATATATTTCAATTTTGTTAAAAATTGCTTGATTTTTACAATTTTATTTTCTATATGATCTTCACTGAAGTCAATGTCGACTTTTTGCTGAACCGATCTACACCTCGACGATGAGATGCAGCGGGCTTGCAGGATGATCATGGCTTATAGCAAGGTATCGCCTTTCTACACCGCCCCGATAACCCTTTCGACACACCACAAAGCCCCCGATCCGTTCAGACTCCTGGACCAACGCCGATCCTTTCCAATTTTATTCACCATCGAATTTACATAAATTTGTTTATCCCTCATGGCGGCATGCTGCTTCCTGAAGGATAGGCTTTCTGCGGTCATTTAAACAATGGTCCGAAAACTATATCCGCCCGGAATTACCCGCTTTTCAGGGGATGGTTGGACTGTACCCTTTCGGACACCGGTGAGGAGTACCGATGAAACCTGAGATCGTGATCTATTGCTGCGCCAATTTTTCGGCGGTTTCCGAAGAAGATGCC
>CAYQKZ010000415.1:0-2909 GCA_964418135.1 uncultured Desulfobacterales bacterium | reverse complement strand
CCTGCATACAGGCATCGGCTTTGGTGCGGCGGATGACCACGGCGTTAAGCCGGTGATGGTGACATCCGGATACGCCATGGTCACCACAACGGTTTCCAGTCCGGACACCAGAATCGTTTTGCCCGGAACGGATGGATTGGCCGGCAGCCCTGCTGCCCAGGACATCAGTTGCCGTAAAGAGATAACCGCCCCCTTCTCGATGAAGGGCCCCAGGCTGATCTGATCGAACACAATGGATGAGCCTTTCCGCTGCCATACCGAATTTGAAATCGTTTCCATCAATCCGCCGCCTCCAGAATTTCACAGGAACCGATTGAAACCATTTTTACCATCTGGGAAATATGGTTTTCCGCTTCGTTATTCATAACCCTCCTTCAATCCAAATCCTCCAGTCTTTCGAACAGTGAACGCTGTTTGTCGTCGGTAATCCCATCCCTGGTGGCCCGCCAGCGCTGAACCAGCCGGGCGGCTGTTTCTGCCGATTTCCGGTTGGCCTCGTCCGGGTCCACTTGTGCATACCATTTCAGAATGTCATCCACGGATTTCTTGATTCGGAAATTGGGGTTGTTCAGTTCCGCATCGACGGTCAGCCCGGAATTGGGATAGGTAACGCCGATGAGAAAATGGGCCTGGTCCAGATCGCTTTTGATCACTTTGCGGTTGCGGCCCCGGCCGGTAAAATAGGCGAACCGCTCGGATATCGGCACCCGATGCACCACCCGGCCCACCACGCGAATCCACCCCATCGCTTCGAGATCGCCCTGCGAAATGCCAGTGCCGCGCAGAGTCTTGTGCAGTTCGTCCCGTTCCATCGCTGCCCGCTGCCGGAACAGCCGTAAATACAGGCGGCTGGTCGGCTCCGCACTTTCCGGCGGTATGTGGCCGCCGGTGTGGGAACTGTCTTCCAGCAGATCGTCCAGAAGCTGGTTGATGCCCAACAGGGCTTCCCGGACTTCCAGCGTCTGGCCGTCGCCGCTCAGCACCTGTCCGTAATGGGCGGTATTTCCCGGTTAAGCTGCTTTTGGGATTTCCATCGATTCGTATTCTGGAAACATAATGATGGCGGGATGAATATTAAATGCCGAAGCTAATTGCTCAGCCATCTTCTTACCGATTTCCAATTTGTTGTTTTCAATCAAGCTGATTTTGCTGGCATCGATAGAGCTGTATGCTGACAATTCTTCTTGTGTCCACTCCTTTAATTCGCGCAACATCTTGATTACTTCTCCGGTAGTCAAGATGGCGTGGCATATTGCCGGCTTGTAATTGGTACAATCGATCTTTATCTTGTTGATTCCTAATCGGCAACCAGAATTCGAGTTTCACAAATCCCAGAGGCACCGTATCGGTACGGCATACAGCCCCGGTCCGAAGGACACGGCCGATTCCCCATCATACAGCACAACTCCTGCCGCAAAACGATCTTCCACCGATTCTTGCAATTTTCTCAACCCGCGGAAATCGGCCGACGTGACGGTGGCAGATGCCTTGATCTCTATGCCTGCCAGCCGTCGTCCGTCACTTTCGAGTATGATATCGACTTGCACACCGTCTTTGTCACGGAAATGAAAGAAGGAAATGGGCGCCTCTTGCCAACTGGCCTGACGACGCAGTTCCTGAAAGACGAATGTTTCCAGCAGTTGTCCGAGAAGCGGCCTATCGGCAGAAAGAGATACCGCGTCCACCCCCAGCAGTGAACAGGCCACACCGGTATCTCCGATGTGCAGTTTGGGCGTTTTGATCAGGCGGCTCAGCCGATTGCTGTACCAGGGCGGCAGCTCTTCCAGCAAAAAAATCCGGGTCAGCAACGTCAGATAATCGCGAATGGTCGGACGGCTCAACTGAAAAGGGGATGACATTTCGGCAACATTGAGAAGCCGGGATGTCTGTCCTGCTGCCAGCATCAGCAGCCGGGGCAAGACATCCAGCGAGCTGATGCGGGCATGATGCCGGATATCCCGCTGTACCAGTGTTTCTACATAATCGCGATACCAGATGGCCCGACGCCTGGGATGGGAACGCGCCAGGGCCGCCGGATATCCTCCGGACGCCATTCTTTCGACGAGTTCATTTCCCAATCGTTGGTGTGAAGCAGACTTGAAACCCTCCTGAAACAGGATGCTCAAAAAACCGGGTCGGTGTCTTTCAAGTTCCGCCTGAGCCAATGGGTGAAGGCGGAGGATTTCCATACGTCCGGCCAGTGAATCCGAGAGATCGGGCAGCAGCAATACATTCGTGGAACCGGTCAGAATGAAGCGTCCGGGTGTACGGTTACGGTCCACCGCCGATTTGATCGATGTGAACAGCATCGGAACCCGCTGCACTTCATCCAGAATCACCTTCTCGTTCAAATCCGCAACGAATCCCACGGGGTCGGCCTCTGCCGCCGCACGAAGGACATCGTTATCGAAGGTGATATAGGTATAGCCGGCCGCATCGCCAACAATCCGGGCCAGCGTGCTCTTGCCGCATTGACGCGGGCCATGAATCAGCACAACCGGGGTGTCTGACAGTGCATCGGTCAATCGATCCTGTATGAATCGTGTATAGAACGAATTATCCATGTTTGGAAATGGCGGCTGATTGAAAGTTTTATCTTCGGCTGATTGAAAGAATCTGTTCGGCCGATTGTAACTTAAAATGTCGGCCAATTGAAACATCTTTCTCTCTGCTGGTTCCCAAACTGGAGATTGGCAACCAGCGAAGAGAGTAACTGTTTGCAGGTACGGGAGTACCCCCCTCCCGGCCTCCCCCCGCTGGGGGGAGGAGATGAATGATTGCTCCGCATGGTGAAGAAAATTCGAATGATTTCTATTGGTTGGGTGGCAATCATTCACATTCTCGCAAACTCAATCCTCTTCTTTGTAGGTGATGTCCATCGTGGCCTTGAATGTCAATGGAATGCGCTG
>CAYQKZ010000414.1:0-2916 GCA_964418135.1 uncultured Desulfobacterales bacterium | reverse complement strand
TGAATGATGGTGGCCCCCACATAGCCGAAAAAACCGACTCCCACAAAGATCAGGACTATGGTATAAGTTCGACCTGCAGGGCTGAGTTGATGGACTTCTCCAAACCCCACGGTGGTCAGGGTGATCACCGTCATGAAAAAGGAATCCAGAAAATTCCATCCCTCGATAACCATGAATCCCCAGGACCCGAACATAATGATGCCGATGGTTATCAGAATGGATATGATCAGATGTCTGGCGCTGCTCATGTCCGGGGATATACGACAGACATGACACTGAAAGCAAGAGGATTTCCCTGTGGACATCATTCAACTCTATCATATTCTGCACGGCGGAATCGGGATCATCGCACTGCTGATGGCGATCGCCACGCTGACGGTCTTATGGCGTCTTCGCGGAATGCTCCAGTGGAAGCGCTCGTTAAAGCATGAATTTCGACAATTGAAGGAGGAGATCGAATCCGCCGGCCCCAGTCGGCAACAGGCGATTCAAGTGGTACTCGATCGCTGCCGGGAAATCTGGCAGGCGGGGTTTCCGGAAATAACCGTCTTATCCGATCTGGACGGATATCTCCGGGAAATTGCCGCGGCATTTCATCCAGATCAGGAAAAACCGGAACTTTGTGTGACCACAGGCAGTCTGATCCGCACCGCACACGATGCCGTTCAACGACTTCAGGGCATTCTCGACCGACCCGGTTTTTCACGATTTCAACACGTTCGCATCCGACATATCCGAAAAGCCTGGAATTGGTATGACAGAATCAGCCGATATTGGGTCATCCGGGCTTATATCCGTTATCGGAAATGGATCGGAAATGCCAATATCCTGCGACTGATTCTGCTGCCGGACCCATTTTCATGGCTGATCTATCTTTCCAACCAGTTGACGATTCTATCCCTGACCCGTTTTTTTTTAATGGACATTTATCTTTTTGTCGGCAAACAGGCAATCCAGGCCTATGATCATGAAATCCGCAATGAGGTGATTTCTCCGGATGAAAGTAAAACCGAAGATGACCATGAAATCGAACAGGACTTGACGGGTCTGGCAGACCTGAAAGATCCGGAATCCCGTCCGGCGGATCCGCGTATTCAAGAGATTCGAAATGGCCTGGTCGGTTTCAATTCTCTGATTTTTTCCGCCCCCGGTTTCACGGAATGGAAATCGGGACTGCAAAAAGCGCTTGAGGTGATCGCCGAAACATATTTTCCAGACAGTCCGGCTCCGGTTGACGAGGCCAGACTCGGCCCGATCCTGACCCGATGTCAATTCTGGCTGCAATCGGTTTCCGATACTGAAATGGTGCCAATCGTCCGCCGTCTTCACCGAATTGAAATCCGATATCTTTACAGCGTCAAAGCCATCGCAGATCACCCGATCTTTCGTCGGCTCGGTACTCTCACGAAAAAATCCTTGAATATCTATCAATGGATGCAATGGCCGCTGTTGATCTATCGGCTGATCCGAGCGGCAACACCGGCAGGGAAGGCTGTCAGTATCGGATGGATACTGGTTCAGAAAGGAACGGTGAATTATCTAAGCAGAAAGGCGTTTGATCTGACCGTTGAGGAAATGGAAACGGTATATCGGTTGTCTCAGGAAAACGGGATCAGGAAACAGGAATCTGAAGCCGGGGAACAGAAACGCCTGATTTCTGCCCCCTGACCCCAGCCGCTATTTTATTCTTCTTTTTTACATACTGCCTGCGGATCGGCAATCTGTTTCAGATCTGCAAATCGATCGAGGATTTCCTTTTCGATCTGTGCGCGAAGCTTTTTGGATTCTTCGGGAAAAGTCTTCTCGAGCTGAGCATAGCGGTTTTCGCCAGACAAGAATGTCTGAAGGGTTCCATCCGGCACTTTGTCATAATCCAGCGTAAACGGATTCTTCCCTTCTTCCACCAGAAGCGGGTTGTACCGATACAGCGGCCAGTAGCCGGCCTGAACCGCCAGTTGTTCTTCGAGCTGGGTTTTTCCCATGCCTTTTTTAATTCCCTGATTGATACACGGCGCATAGCAGAGGATAAGGGATGGCCCGGGATAACTGTCCGCTTCCATAAATGCTTTCAGCAGCTGCTGTTTGTTGGCACCCATCGCAACCGATGCCACATACACATACTTGTATGTCATGGCAATCCGGCCCATGTCCTTTTTCCCGATTTTCTTTCCGGATACGGCGAATTTGGCCACAGCCCCGCTGGGTGTGGATTTGGACGACTGACCGCCGGTATTGGAATAGACCTCGGTATCCATGACCAGAATATTGACATCTTCCCCGGACGCAATGACATGATCCACCCCGCCGTATCCGATATCATAGGCCCAACCATCTCCGCCGAACGCCCACCCCCATATCTTTACTAACAAATCCTCCATACCCTTGATCTGTTCCAACAGGCTGTTTCGCTGCATGCCGGCCAGAATCTCTTTCAACTGATCGCCATAGACCTTGGATTGATCCGCGTCATTCATTCCACCAAGCCATCCGGTCATGGCCTTATGCAGCGCATCCGGCACCGGGGTATCGAGTGCCGCCTGCATCAGATCCGCCAGTTTTTTTCGCCGCTGCACCACCGATATCGCCATGCCGTATCCGAATTCTGCGGCATCTTCGAACAGGGAATTTCCCCAAGCGGGTCCGTGACCGTCCTTATTGACCGTATAGGGTGTTGAAGGCGCCGATGCCCCCCATATCGAGCTGCAACCGGTTGCATTGGCAATGATCATTCTTTCGCCGAAGAGCTGGGTCAATACCTTGACATACGGGGTTTCCCCACATCCGGCACAGGCCCCGGAAAATTCCATCAAGGGTTTGACAAATTGACTGCCCTTGACCGAATCCCGCTTCAACAGAGAATCTTTGAACGGAATGGTCAACGAGAAATGATGGTTGGGAACCTGAATCCCTGTCTGG
>CAYQKZ010000413.1:1157-2922 GCA_964418135.1 uncultured Desulfobacterales bacterium | reverse complement strand
ATTCCAACTTCCTTAAAAGAAGTGCTGGTTATCGAGCCAGACGTGTTCGCGGATAAACGCGGTTTTTTTTTGGAAATCTATCACCAGGATCGATACCGGAAGGCTGGTATCGCTCAGATGTTCATACAAGACAATCTTTCTTTTTCCGTGAAAGGTACCTTGCGTGGGCTTCATTACCAGATCAACCGGCCTCAGGCCAAGCTGGTTCAAGTTGTATCCGGAGAAATTTTCGATGTGGCCGTGGATATTCGAAAAAATTCCCCCACGTTCGGCAAGTGGGCCGGCGTGCATCTCTCCAGTGAAACCAAACGACAGCTTTTTATCCCTGAAGGATTTGCCCATGGTTTCTGTGTCCTCAGCGAAACCGCCTTGTTCCTGTACAAGTGTTCCGACTTATATGCACCGGGAGATGAAGGTGGCATATTGTGGTCGGATCCGGCCATCGGCATTGAATGGCCAGTAACGGAACCCATTGTTTCCGATAAGGACATCCGGCTTTCCTGCCTTTCGGCTCTTCAACCGCATCAGTTGCCATGCCTGGAGGTTGGCCCATGAATATTTTAATCACCGGCGCCAACGGTCAGCTCGGTACGGAATTGATGCGTCAGCGCCCGGACAGAGGATTTTTACCTATTCCCGTGGATCTGCCGGAGCTTGATATCACCCGACCCGATCAGGTTCGTGGTTCCATCCGGGATGGGGGAATTTCTCTGGTCATCAATTGCGCGGCCTATACCCAGGTGGATAAAGCCGAGTCGCAGGACATGCCGGCGTATCATGTCAATTGTGTCGGGCCGGCGGTTCTGGCGCATATCTGTGCTGAAGCCGGGATTCCATTGATTCATATTTCAACCGACTTTGTATTCGACGGCGCCAAACAATCGCCATATCTGGAAACCGACCCGATTTCGCCGATAAGCGTTTACGGCAAAAGCAAGGCTGTCGGAGACGCGGCGGTGGAAAGAATACAAAGCCGCCATATTATAATTAGAACAGCCTGGCTGTACGCCTTGCAGGGCCAGAATTTTGTTCGAACCATCCTCCGATTGGGGGCTGAAAGAGACACCGTCAGAGTGGTTTCAGACCAGATGGGATGTCCGACCTGTGCGGCGGATTTGGCGGAAGCCATATTGATGATGGTGGAAGCTATCCGGACAAAAGGGGAGATCGCCTGGGGAACTTATCACTATTGCGGAAAAGGGGTGATATCCTGGTATGAATTCGCTCAGGCGATTCTGGATATCGCCCGATCCCACATTCCCTTGAAAACCAGCCAGGTCGACCCCATCACGACCGAACAATATCCGACTCCGGCCAAACGGCCTGCTTATTCCGCCCTGAACTGCGATAAGATCGAAAAAGCGTTCGGGATTCACCCCAAACCCTGGCGGGAAAGCCTTGAAAAAACACTGTTTCAGATGCTGAAACCGAATCATGAAAGCCGTTAAACCCAATAAAATCGAGCTGCTGGCTCCGGCAGGAAATTTTGAAAAACTGAAAATCGCCCTTCATTACGGGGCCGATGCCGTGTATCTGGCCGGAAAGGATTTCAGCCTGCGAAATTTTTCCGGCAACTTCACCCCTTCTGAGATGGAGGCAGCGATTCGCTTTACCCACGATTGCGGCAAAAAAGCTTATGTTGCCTGCAACATCTATCCGAGAAATCACGAAATGGATGCCATTTCCGGTTATCTGAACGACATGGGCCGGATGGGGCCGGATGCCGTCATCGTGGCGGACCCGGGGATATTCAAGATGGCGCGTC
>CAYQKZ010000413.1:0-1147 GCA_964418135.1 uncultured Desulfobacterales bacterium | reverse complement strand
CGTCGCATTGTTCCTGAAATTCCAATTCATATCAGCACCCAGGCCAATGTCACCCATGTTGCCGGCGCCGAATTCTGGAAAGATATCGGGGCTGCCAGAATCAATACGGCCAGAGAAATCACCCTTACCGAGATTTCCGAAATCGTTCAAAAAACCGGGGTGGAGGTGGAGTGCTTTGTTCACGGCTCGATGTGCATTTCCTATTCCGGGCGGTGTTTGTTGAGCAGCTTCATGGCTCAGCGGGACAGCAATCGGGGGATGTGCAGCCACCCGTGCCGGTGGCAGTACGCGGTTGTTGAAGAAAAGCGGCCCGGCCTGTTCATGCCGGTTCTGGAAGACGATCGGGGAACGTACATATTCAATTCCCGGGATCTTTGCATGATCGCGCATCTTCCGGAACTGATCCGTGCCGGCATTCATTCACTGAAAATTGAGGGCCGGATGAAGGGCGTCAATTACCTGGCAACCGTTGTCAAGGTTTACCGGGAAGCCATCGATGCCTGGTACTTGAATCCGGAAGATTTCAAAATCGATGCCACATGGATGAAAGAGCTGCTGCGCATCAGTCACAGAGGATACTGCACGGGTTTTTATTTCGGAGACCCGGACCAGTCTTCTCTCAATATCGATAATTACAAGTCGTTCTACGAGCACGTTTTTCTGGCGGAAATTGTCGAGATATCGGAAGACGGAAGCGCTGTCTGTTAGATCCTGAACAAAATCCAAAAAGGAGATGCCGTAGAAATTCTGGCCTGTAAAGGACCGGCACGGGCCGACACCATCCGTGAACTTTTCGACATGAACGGTGTCAGTCTTGATTTTACCCAAACTGGAACATATGTTCGCATACTGCTGAATGGCCGGTACGCTGTCCATGATTTAATCCGAAAAGCCGCTAACCCCTTAACTATTTAATTTTAGAATACTTTATGGAACATAATCTGATCCCCCTATCGTTGGACGAATCGTTTATATTCTCCTGCAATCCCGGCGTTTCCTGCTTCAATGAATGCTGCAAGGATGTAAACCAATTCTTAACCCCATATGACATATTGCGGTTGAAACGCCATTTGGGTATTTCTTCCGGGGAATTTCTGGAAAAATATACGACTCAGCATGTAGGCCCTGAAACCGGGCTTCCGGTGAT
>CAYQKZ010000412.1:0-2930 GCA_964418135.1 uncultured Desulfobacterales bacterium | reverse complement strand
TCGGGCCGGATGAACCCAAAAAATACAACTATCATTTCAAACACATGACGACCGTGGGCGAGCCTATCGAGCCGGCAGTCTGGAAGTGGTATCATAAAGAAGTCGGCAAGGGAGAGGCTATCATCGTAGACACCTGGTGGCAGACGGAAACCGGTGGATTTCTTTGCAGTACCCTGCCTGCTTTGAGGCCCATGAAACCAGGCAGTGCCGGACCCGGTATGCCCGGCATTCATCCCATCATTTATGATGAAGATGGAAACATTCTACCGTCCGGATGCGGCAAGGCAGGCAACATCTGTATTCAGAATCCCTGGCCGGGTGGTTTCCAGACAATCTGGGGAGACCGTGACCGATTTGTCCGTCAGTATTATCAGCGGTATTGTAAAGATCCCAACAGTAAGGACTGGAGAGATTGGCCTTATCTGACGGGTGACGCTGCGGTCCAGGCTCCGGATGGATATTATCGAATCCTAGGCAGAATTGATGATGTCATCAATGTTTCCGGACATCGTCTGGGCACGAAAGAGTTGGAGTCCGCCGCACTTACGGTTCTGGAAATTGCAGAAGCCGCGGTGGTGCCGGTATCGGATGAAATCAAAGGCAAGGTGCCTGATTTGTATGTCTCATTGAAACCGGGATTTACACCCAGCAAAGAGATTGAAGATCGGGTTATCAAGGCATTGGTTGTCGAAATCGGTCCCATTGCCAAACCCAGAAAGGTGTGGATTGTACCCGATATGCCAAAAACACGGTCGGGTAAGATCATGCGTCGAGTTCTGGGAGCACTTTCCAATAAAACCGATGTTGGTGATGTGATGACATTGGCCAATCCTGAAATTGTCGATGCAATTGCCAAAATGGTCGGATGATGACACCGAGAACATAATTGCCAATTAAACTTCAAGAGCCGGAAGAATGAGAGGATTCTTCCGGCTCTTTCATTTCTATCGACATCATCCATGTTGCCGGATATGGCTGTCCACGGGCGGCGAGGAAGAAATTCTCTCGGATTACCCGCAGGTGGGTGAATATGCGGTTATGGGTGTGGGAGATGCGCTGAATGCCAGATGACGGTTGGTTTTATTAACCTGGGTTTTCCGTGCAAATTATGAGTTTTTTATTGTTTAATCCGCTGCGTTTATAGTATTTAAAAATGTCGTGATTTCGCTTTACTTCCTTATTTTCAATAGGAGGGCTATATGGCAGTGATCACCTTATCCAGACATTTTGGCGCAGGCGGAAAAACCCTTGGAAACAAGGTATCGAAAAAACTGGGTTATTTTTATCTTGATGATGAAATCATCAAGCTGATTGCTGAAAATGCAAAGACCATCGATTGGATGACAGCGATTGACAAGGAGTTCGGAGGGTCGTTGATTTCCTGGATTTCCGATCATCCTCCCAAAGTGTCCATGGAAACGATTCTGGACGATAAGAAAGGGGATTTAGGCGAATCCATGTCCGTGGATATCCTGAAACAGGTGATGTTGCAGATTGCCAAGGAAGGTAATGCCGTCATTGTTGGCAGAGGGGGGCAATACCTGCTTCAAGATCATAAAGATGCTTTTCATGTGCTGTTGGTAGCCGACCTTGAGGACCGTGTTCAGTTCATGGAAGAACGCTACCATCTGTCTCTGAAAAAAGCCCTTCATGTGGTGAACCGTCAGGATAAACGGAGACAGAATTTCTACCGATTTCTGGGAAAAGCGGATTACGATCAGTCGGATATTTATCACATGGTGCTGAACATGAGCAAGCTGAGCCTGGATAAGGCTTGTGAACTCTTGACCGTTATCGTTAAGGGGCTGTAATCAGGCACATGAAGATCACCGATCTTTTTATCGATGAACAGGTGCAGGATTCTCCAGTTGCAGCCGAATTTGAATCCCGTCTGGGCATATCCGGCAGAATTGTCAGTGATCCCGCTCAGGTCTTTCAAATCGTTTCAGACGCCGCGGATTCGATTCAAAAAGGTAAGCAAGTTCTTTATCTTACAAGAAATAAGAGTTCTTTCATTCGGGAATGTCCGGGAACCCGTTCCTACCTTTGCTGCGGTTATAAAATCCTCCACATCGGCACCTTCTGCACCATGGATTGTTCCTATTGTATTTTACAGGTCTATTTTCACCCGCCGCTCCTCCAGTTTTTCGTCAATCAACAGGACATGATTCGTGATATCGACCGGGAGTTTGCAAAACCCGTTATCAGCAGAATCGGTACCGGTGAATTTACGGACAGCATGATCTGGGAATATGGAATTCCACTTTCTGAATTGCTGATACCCCTTTTTGGAGCCCAGAGCCGAGCCGTGCTGGAGCTGAAAACCAAAACGACCCAAATTCAGCGATTGAAATATCTATCCCATAACCGTAAAACGATTTGTGCCTGGTCTCTGAATACCGAAAGGGTCATTCGGGATCAGGAGCGGCATACGGCATCACTGAATGCACGGCTTCAGGCTGCTGAAACCTGCCAGTCCTGGGGATATCCTCTGGCATTTCATTTTGATCCGGTCGTTCTTTATGAGGGGTGTGAAGCAGAATACCGCCATGTCATCCACCGCCTGTTCAACCGTATATCTGCGGATAACATTGTCTGGATCAGTATCGGAACGTTCCGATTTATTCCGGAACTGAAAACCGTCATTCAGAAACGTTTCACGGATTCTACAATCGTATACGGAGAGTTTATAACGGGTCTTGATGGAAAGATGCGTTATTTCAAACCTTTGCGTCTTAATTTTTATCAAAAAATGGTTTCCTGGATCAGGGAACTTGCGCCGAATGTCCTGGTTTATTTTTGTATGGAAAGTGAAGATATATGGAAAAGAACCATGGGTTTCACCCCTGAAAAATATGGCGGATTGTCCAGAATGCTGGATTTAAGTGCACAGAAATGTTGTGGACTTGTCTTATAGTTCTTCGGTCAAG
>CAYQKZ010000411.1:0-2969 GCA_964418135.1 uncultured Desulfobacterales bacterium | reverse complement strand
ATGATGCCGATATTTTCTACGCTTGAATATGCCAGCAGTCGTTTGAGGTCATTCTGAGCCAGCGCAAATAGTACACCCAGTATGCCGGAAGCCAGCCCGATGGCTATCAGTAACCATCCCCACCAGGGTTCCGGCCGACCCAGAAAACTCATTGTCCGAAGCAGACCGTAAATGCCGGTCTTGATCATGACACCGGACATGACGGCGGATACATGGCTGGGCGCTGCGGGATGGGCTTCCGGAAGCCAGACATGAAAGGGCATGAATCCGGCCTTGGTGCCGAAACCGATGACCGCCAGCAGAAACGCCGGACCAGCCAGGGAAACGCCATTCATGCCGGAAGCCATGAAGCGGGCAAAATCCAGAGATGAACACTGATGCGCCAGCAGGATGAACAGAACAAACAGAAAGGCGGTGCCGATGTGTGTGGCGATCAGATATGTCCATCCGGCCTTTCGAACAGGTTCGTGTTCATCCTCGAATGTCACCAGAAAAAAAGAAGCCAGGGACATGATTTCCCATGCCATGAGAAACAGCATGCCATTATCGGAAATGACGACCATGACCATACTGGCTGCCAGGATATTGAAAAAAAACCATGAAGCCCCCAGGTTTTTTCGATTTCGATAACCCCACAGATACGTTCGGCCATACCCGGCTGCCACGGCGCAAAGAATCAGAATCGTAAACAGAAAAAAAGCGGAAAGCGCATCCAGTTTCAGAGCCAAAGAGCCGTAGGGAATCTGCCATGGCCGATGAAATCCCCGGATCTGCCCCGTCCATAGAACCATAGATGCGGGAACCAGACCGATCAGACATCCCAGAATGGTTCCCCCTGCGCCCATGTTATTGGCGACACGGGGATTTTTCCCGAAGCACAGCGCGCAGACGCCGCTGAAACAAAAAATCATGAGTGAGAACAGAATGAGCCGCATCGATACACTTTCTTGTTGGCGATTTTTCGATGAAATATCAGTTGAGAACGTATTGGGTATATTGGGTTCAAATCGGATTAAATTGAATTCGCATCATCCGGGAGCATAATTTGGAGATAGGATCAGTGTGCTGGAAGTTTTTCCTCGATGTGTCTGGCTTCGGCGAATATCAGATCCGGGTGGGATTTCTGTTTGATGATGGTTTTGAATCGTGAATCGGATAGGGCAAAGGACAGTTTGGACAGCAGGTTGAGGTGTGTTCGCACGGTCGGGCTGATGAGCGTGAACAAAATCCGGACCGGTTGTTTGTCCAGTGCGCCGAAATCCACCGGATGCTCGAGATAAACCAGCGATATCATCGACCGGGGAATCTGCAGCACAATCGGATTACGGACATGCGGGATGGCAATACCATCACCGATTCCGGTCGAACCGAGGGATTCCCGGGAGAGCAGAATCTGATAGAGAAAGGACCGGTCCATTTCCTCTGGAAGATTCAGAGATTGGACGACTGCTTCCAGCACGGTGGCTTTATCGGTTCCACCGATGCCGTAATGCACCCCGCCAGCCTGTAATGCTTCATCGAGACGGGGCATCTGCAGGGAGTTCGGGTCGGATAAACTGATTATTTCAGCGGTGACATCCGTTTGAGTGGTGCTTGCCCATTCCAGAAGTTCCGACTGGCTGAACCGGTATGTTTCACCAACATGATACACCGGAAGATGCCGGTGTTTGATCCAGTGAAAAACGGTTTGTTCGGAAATATTGAAAATGGCGGCTACGTCTCTGACAGTCAGCTGCAATGGATACCTTTCTTTATTTTGAATGTGTTTACAACCATAATATTATTTTCCCGATTCACCGGTGTGTCAAGTTAAAAAGCATCGATATGCTTCTCTTCGTTATCCGATATACTATGAGTAGTTACAATCTGAGTTATACTTCAAGCGGGAACAATCTGCGCTTTTGAGCCCCCACCCCCGCCCTCCCCCGCTGGGGGAGGGAGCTTGAGGAAAACGCAGATTACGCCCGTTCGGAGTATAGCATCAAACGCCCTCCTCCAGCGGGGGAGGGCGGGGGTGGGGTTTCAAAAGCGCAGAGAGTTCCCGGATGGGTTATTGCATGAGGCGGGAAAAGAAGTCGTTCCCCTTGTCGTCCACGATGATGAATGCCGGGAAATCCTTGACCGAAATCTTGAAAATGGCTTCCATGCCGAGTTCCGGATATTCGAGGGTTTCGATGCGGGTAATGCAGTCTCTTCCAAGCCGGGCAGCCGGTCCGCCAATAGACCCCAGATAAAAACCGCCGTATTTTTTGCAGGAATCCGTGACTACCTGAGTCCGGTTTCCTTTGGCCAGCATGATCATGGAGCCGCCTCTTTCTTGAAACAGCGGCACATAGGGATCCATCCGGCCGGCGGTGGTCGGACCGAAAGATCCCGATGCCCGGCCCTCCGGCGTTTTGGCCGGACCCGCATAATAGACGATGTGATTCTTGAAATATTCAGGCAGGTCTTCTCCCTGGTCGAGACGCTCCTTGAGCTTGGCGTGAGCGATGTCCCGACCTACCACGATGTCTCCGGTCAAGAGCAGCCGGGTGGCAATGGGATACTGGCTGAGGGTCTGACGGATTTCGGCCATGGGCCGGTTCAGATCGATGCGGACGGCATCATCCGTGTCATCCGTCGATTCCGGCAGGTAGCGAGCCGGATCGGTTTCGAGCCGTTCCAGGAAAATGCCGTCCCGGGTGATTTTGGCTTTGATGTTGCGATCCGCACTGCAGCTGACGCCCATCCCGATGGGACAGGACGCGCCATGCCGTGGCATGCGGATCACCCGAACGTCATGACAGAAGGCTACTCCGCCAAACTGGGCACCCAGCCCCAGCTCACGGGATATTCGATATAACGTGGCTTCCAGCTCCTTATCCCGGAACGCACGACCCAGCGCATTGCCTTGCTCGGGCAGTGAATCGAGATATCCGGCCGATGCCAGTTTAACAGTTTTGAGATTGGTTTTGGCCGATGTCCCGCCG
>CAYQKZ010000410.1:2199-2981 GCA_964418135.1 uncultured Desulfobacterales bacterium | reverse complement strand
ATCCGGCGAGTCAATAGCATTCAATTGTCAGCTCTCCATAAACATAACCGTTCATTTCTTCGGGTGAAAAACCGGAATGAAGGTTCTATAAGCCTATTATGCCTTATTTGCAAGAACGCTGCAGATGGTTTCTGATAGCCCCTTGATCTGATAGGGTTTGCCCAGGAATGCATCGGGACGTTCGGGATGCTCTTCGGCCATGACCTGAGCTTCATCGTAGCCGCTCGACAGAATGACCGGAATTTTCGGCGATAATCCGCGAAGTGCTGCCAGTGTCTCCCAACCGTCCATCCGCGGCATCGTCAAGTCGGAAATAACACAGTGAATCTCTTGTTGGTGTTGCTGAAACACTTCCACCGCCTCGACACCGTCCTTTGCTTCAAGCACGGAATATCCCAGACGCCCCAGCATGATCCGGGTCATGTTGCGCACCATCGGATCATCTTCAACCACCAGCACTGTTCCGGCTCCGGTAATTTCCGGAACGCCACCGATTTTTTTCAGAGCAAGGGAAACGGCTTCGGCATATACCGGCAGAAAAACCCGGAAAATGCTGCCCCTGCCCACATGGCTTTCAACCGTAATCCCCCCCGCCCTGAGCGATGACCATTCCCAGTACGGTGGGCAACCCCAGCCCCCGGCCGGTAAATTTTGTGGTAAAAAACGGATCGAAAAGCTTTACAATATCCTCGCCTGCAATCCCGCATCCCATATCCGCCACTTCCAGACAGGCATAGATGCTCTCTTTCGGCTGCCAGTCCACGGGGAAGCGATTTGTGTGG
>CAYQKZ010000410.1:0-2189 GCA_964418135.1 uncultured Desulfobacterales bacterium | reverse complement strand
ACGGGCCATGATGTTCAAAGCACCATCCGCCACATCGATCGTTCCGGAATTTTCACCGGCCGCTTCCGAGGCATTGGCGACCAGATTGGTCAGGATTTTCTGGAGCTGGCTGGTATTCGAATGAATGAAGGGGCCGCTGACAGGCAGATCGGCCTTGAATATTATTTCTTTGGGGAGTGATGCCTGAATCAAAGGCAGGTTTTGACGGCAAACCCCGGACAGGTCCAGCGGCTCCTTCTTGCCCGGTGCCTGTCCCAGATAGGTCAGCATCAGGCTGCTGATCTGCGCCACCTTGCCGGCTGCTTTCATGGATTCCGTCATATAACGGAATATGTCCGAATCCTGAGGCAGCCCGTCCATGGCCATTTCAAGATTTCCCATCACTACATAGAGCTGATTGTTGAAATGGTGCGCGATAGCCCCTGCCATACGGCCCAGGCTTTCGGCTTTCTGCACTTGTCGAAGTTTCAATTCGAAATCGGTTCTGGCCTTTTCAACCTGCTTGCGTTCCGTGATGTCTATATAGGTCGCCTGGATCACCGGTGATCCATTATCAAAGGGAATCATATTGATAAACGTCTCTATCCAGCGTGTGGCGCCGTCTTTACGGATGATGCGGAACTGGTAACTGGGCATTGCCGATATTCCCATCAGTCGGTCACGATTGCGCTGTTTGACCATCGCCCTGTCTTCAGGATGAACGATATTCCAAATTGCTTCGGAATCAAAGGCAAGCACCTCATCGGAAGTATAACCTAAAATCTCGGTACATCCTGGATTGACATAAAGAAAAACAGGGGGATCACCTTTCAGTAGCGCAATTCCCTGAAGCGAGTTCTCGATTAAAATCCGGTATCTCTCCTCGCTCTTCTGCAACTTCTTTTGAGCTGTTTCCTGCAATATTCTCCTTTCTTCAGACTGCCGACGCGCCTTGTGCAATAACTCACTCAGGACACTGCACAAAATACCGCTTAAAATCAGCATGATCCACTGGAACAGATCATACGATTCCTTGATGCGCAGACTGTGCAAAGGAGGAATCCCGTAATAATCGACGCCCAGAGAGGCAATGGCCGTTGCAATCAGTCCTGGGCCGATTCCTCCCATTACCGAACTTAAAATGATAGGCATTACAAAGAGAATGAGAAGCGGTCGTTGGCCCATAGAGACAGCCAGTTGCATCCGTAAAAAGAGCATGGCCAAGGAGATGGCCACGGCAAAAACATAGGATATCCAGCGAGGCAGTCGATCGGTAAACATCAGAAAATCAGAAATGTGATGCCTGTTTTTCGATTCAGTGACAGGCAGGTCTGTGCGCTTTTGAGGTGAAAGATTCATGATCCCTCCCTTGGATATCCCATCAACAGCCATATCTGTCTTTAAATTCCAAGTTGTCGTCGAGTACTTTTCTGACCATTGCCGCCAGGTCGGCAATTGCCACGGGCTTTATTAAAATATCTTTAACACCCGCAGCCCTGGCAAACTGCTCATCTTTTTCATCGGCAAAACCGGTACAGACAATAATGGGGATATCCGGTCTGATCGCTATCAATTCTTGGGCCAATTGCACGCCTGTCATATTCGGCATGCTTCTGTCGCTGATCACCAGATCAAATTTCGACGGATCTGCCCTGAAATCTTTCAATGCATCCAGGCTGCTCGTTCGGGCAATCACTTGATAGCCCAACCTTTTGAGCATCATCTGTAACATGAGTGCAATCGGCTCTTCATCATCGATCAGCAGAATCCTTTCAGATCCCGTCGGATGCTTTCCGCCGACAGCGGCTATTTTTTTATCTTTTACATCTTCCAACAGCGGCAGATAGATATAAAATAGGGTACCCTTGCCAACCTCACTGACCACCCGAATATCCCCGCCATATTCTTTGACGATGCCGTGTACCACGGAAAGCCCGATTCCCGTACCTTTCCCTTGCTCCTTGGTAGTGAAGTAGGGGGTAAATATCTGATCGACCATGGATGGATCGATTCCAACGCCGGTATCACCCACCGTAATACAAGCGTATCTGCCGGATTTTATCAATTTCTCGATTGCGTCAACTTCTTCGATTGCTGATTCTTTCAATCCGACATGAATCGTTCCACCCGTTTGTTCAACTGCGTGGTAGGCATTGGTGATCAAATTCATCATAATTTTGCATGCAAAATATAACGCCCCTGACAAGATC
>CAYQKZ010000409.1:0-2993 GCA_964418135.1 uncultured Desulfobacterales bacterium | reverse complement strand
AAAAAATACCTTTAGATACCGGGATACCATACACAATCACTGTTTTTGCATTGTGACAGACATTCTTCGGATGATGTTTTTCAGGAGCATCGTCAAACCGGTCAACCGGTGCAAATCCAAGGACTGTCAATTTGTCGCTGAGATAGCGTTGGATGGCTTCTTTTACATTCTTCATTACGTTCCTCCATAGTGTGTTTCATGAAATTTCGATCTCCCCGTTCCAGATTGAAATGCCTGCCTTTTTTTATGTAACGAGGGAATGCATCGAGAAATAGTTAGTGTGCTAAATATAATGGCATAAAAATACGCTTACGCTTTCAGATCCCGCAAAAGCCGCTTCAGAAGAAGTTTCTCCTCCAACGAAAGACCGCGGAGGGCCTTCTCATTGATCTCCCGGATATCCCGGCTCAGTTCGGGGCTGTTCTGCCTGGCCTTTTCCGTCTGCCATACTCGGACTACCCGCCCATCCTGGGCATCCGGCATCTTGTCGAGCCACCCGGCAGCGGACATGCGATCAAGCGTTCCGGCCAGCGTTGCAGGGTCGAGGAGGAGTTTTCTGCCGATCTCGCCGATGGGCACGCCATCTTCCTCCCGCAGGGCCGACAGCACGAGGTTCTGAACAGGCGTGAGTCCGTATTCCTTCAAGCGGCCCTTGAAGCTGGCGCTTACCTGCTGGTAAGCCTTTGCGAGGAGGAAAAGGATGCAGTCATCGTAGTCGCTCATGACACATATAGTTAGCATGCTAAATAAATACGTGTCAAGTCTATTTTCCGCATGCGATCTCCTGGTGGTCATGGGTGGGGGTTCAAAAAGCGCAGATTGTTCCCAAGTGCACTATAGCTCGGAAAGGGGGTGTCTGCGCATCATCCTTCCACGCCGCGCGTTTAAGGAGGCTCATTGTAACGCATCATAAAGCCCTTGACATCCCAGCACCATTTTTTTATATCATGCTTAGCTGTTTAGCTAATCATGATACTATTGCAGAACGGGCAGCTCAGGAGACGGTTCGGGTCAACCGGCTGCAGATGGGAGCCTTTTTGGAAACAGGGGCGTTTCATGTTTAAAAGTGAAAAGCTGGTTCGAATCACCATTCAGATTCCAGAGCCTTTTATATCCGTAGCAACCGATGTTCTGGCCCGCTTCAAACTGCTTCATCTGATTCGAATCGATCAGACGCATCTGGGACGGTTGGGATACATTGCGGAAAGTGATGACAGGCTGACCGCGGACTATGAACAGATCCTTGCGGAAATTCGTACCCTGATGGATTCCATCGGAATTCACGGCGACAATTCGGCTTTTTCCGAACAGATCATTCCCGAAAAAGAGATTTTCAGGATTACCGAACGCTTTGGTGAAATTCGGAACAACATCGGCTCGATCCCGAAGGATTTTGCCGCCGCTGAACAAGCGCTTGTCCAGGCAGCGACCCTGCTTGAAAAAGTGAAACTGCTGCCGGACGACCTCGATCTGACCCGCTTGTCCCACTGCGTTTTTGTCAACTGGGAAATCGGGATGATATCCTCTCTGGGACTGGACAAACTGGAGGAAAGTCTTTCGCAGGTTCATCATGCCGTGGTGGAACTATGTTGTATTCCGGAATGGACGGTGATCCTGGTATTTGGTTTGAAGCCGGATTGGCCGGTTTTCGAACGGGCTTTGAAAGGGGCTCAATTTGAACCTGTCCGGTTGATGCCGGATGCATCGGGCACCGTGGCGGAAATGGTTTCCGCCCTTCAGCCGCAAATAGCCGTCCTGACCGATCAACGACAGAAGCTTTTTGATCATCGGTCTGAACTTCAGCATGTTTTTGAACAAGACCTGGTGCAATTGCACAGAAAAGCCATTTCGGCACGACAGATTCTGTCCGCCCGCCGCCTGTTTGGAAAAGTGGACCACAGTTATCTGATATCGGGCTGGATTCCAGACAGAATTTTTTCATCCCTCAGCGATAAACTGACGCAGGTCACCGAAGGAAAGGCGCTGATCGAAAAAGTCAATCCAGAAGATCTGCGAGAGATCCGGGAAGGCATCGTGAACATTCCGATTCTTTTCAACAACCCCATGTTGATCAGCCCGTTTGAAAAGCTGACCAGCCTCTATGGAACCCCCCGGTATCGGGAGGTTGAACCGACCGTCTTCTTTGCCGTGAGTTTTTTACTGCTGTTCGGCATGATGTTCGGTGATGTCGGCCAGGGAGCTGTCCTTTTCATTTCCGGTTATCTCGTTTTCAGACGACTGTACCGGTACATGGACTACGGCATCATTTTGATGGAATGCGGCTTTTTCTCGGCAGTTTTCGGTTTTCTCTACGGCAATGTATTCGGACTGGAAACACTCATTCCAGCCCTGTGGTTCAGGCCCATGGAGAATATCCCCTATTTTGTCAAGGTGACGCTCATTCTCGGCGCAGGGCTGTTGAGTCTGGGGATGATCCTGAATTTTATCAACGCATTGCGGCTGAAAGAATATGAAAAGCTGCTCAGCGCCGGCGGCCCTGCCGGCGCACTGCTGTATTGGATGGTTGCCGGACTGGGCATGAAATACCTGTTGACGGGTCGGATTACCCCCGGCGAACTGACGGCTCTGGGATGGACCGCGGCCGTGTTGATGGGAGTGATGGTACTCCACCGCCCCATTTACCGGTTCATTGTCAAGGGCGATTCGCCCGGCAGTATCATCCGGCAGGCGGGATTTTTCACCGAGCTGATGGAATCCGTCATCGAGCTTTTTGACGATCTGATCCGGTTTGTGGCCAACACGGTGTCTTTTATTCGGGTAGCGGCATTCGCCCTCTCCCACGCCGCCCTGTTCATAGCGGTTTTTTCCATCGCCGATATCGTATCCCATGAAAAAAGCACTTCATTTTCCTATTGGATCGTTGTAGGAATCGGAAACATCGTCATCCTTCTGCTGGAAGGTCTGGTCGTCTCCATCCAGACGGTCCGGCTGGAGTATTATGAGTTTTACGGCAAGTTTTTTCGAGGCGGCGG
>CAYQKZ010000408.1:0-3010 GCA_964418135.1 uncultured Desulfobacterales bacterium | reverse complement strand
ATGGGAACAATCTGCGCTTTTGAAACCCCCACCCCGACCCTCCCCCGCTGGGGGATGGAGTTTGATGCAAACGCAGATTGTAACGATTCATAGTATAGATTGATTTTTGTTGACTCAGTCGATGGTTTAAAGCAATTATCTATAGACATTCAGAAAAAATTATTTCGCTGCGTTATCGTTTGGAAATCTACTTCAGTATTATCTCAGACCTGCTGCCTTGCGAAATGTATTTTCCGAAAGTCCATAGCTTTCGTTTTCCAATAATGTATCAGAATCATAAGTCAGAAGAAGTGAAACATGCTGACCGAATCGCAGATAAAAAATACAGCTATAGAGATTATTCGAAAAATTGCGCCGGAAGCGGATATCGTCAATCTCGATCCGGAAATGCGGTTCCGAGATCAGTTCGATTTCGATTCGGTCGATTTCATGAACTTCGCTATGTCGCTCCAATCTCAGTTGAAAGTAGATATCTCCGAAGAAGATTATCCGCAGTTGGCCACACTGAAGGGATGTATATCGTATGTGAAATCGAAAAGCAGCGGATCGGATCTCGTCGGCCGCCCTTGACATTCACAGCACCAAAGAAACAATCATCACACCGGGGTCATCTGGATCATTTCTTTTTCTGAATCCGAAGGCATCACAAAGTTTCAGCATAGGTCTATTCTCGGCCAGAACCTCTCCGAAGATTTCCCCGAGACCCCTGATTCTGGCATAATCAATAATTCGGCGCATGAGCATCGGGCCCAGGCCCATGCCGGTCATATCATGATGAATGAGGATGTCGAATTCAGCACGTTCATTGTCCGGGTCCGCCGTAATATGCACCATACCGTACAGCACAGGCTTTTTGTGAACGACCGGATCGCAAAGAACCAATGCCATTTCCCGATCATAGTCTATTTGCGTCAACCGAGCCGCCATATTGTGAGACAGATATCTCATGGCATGCAGAAATCGCAGTCGAATCTCATCCTGGGTAAGCTTGGAGAAAAGCTCTTGAAATGCCGGCTCATCCTCTGGCCTTATTGGACGAAGCAGCAGTCTCTGCCCATCGGGAAGTGTCAGCGTGTTTTCGAGTTCTTTCGGGTACGGCCGGATCACCAACCGTTGGGCATCAGGAAGATTTGATTCGACCACCTTGATTCGCGCTCTTCCAGCCACCACCCCCTGTTCATTGGCAAACAACGGATTGATTTCAAGGTTGACGATATCCGCGATATCACAGATCAGATGTGATACCTTGACCAGGGTCAGTGCAATCGCGTTCATATCGGCGGCAGGCTGGTCTTCGTAGCCTTGAAGCAGTCGGTTTATACGCGTGCGACGGATGACTTCCCGGGCAAGATGCATATTAAGCGGTGGGAGAGCAATTGCCTTATCCTGAATAATCTCGACAGCTTCCCCCCCCTGCCCAAACAGAATCACCGGTCCGAATTGCACATCTTCATGAACCCCTACAAACAGATCCCAGGAATGAGAATACAGGGATTTCGGCTTCAACTGAAATTCTGATCCATCATGTCCGGCCGGACTTATACCGGACCGCTCTTCTCCGGCTGGTTCACATATCTTGCCCACTGGAATTTCATACGCCGTCAAAACAGCATTCACCTCCGTATCGGTTAGCCATATACGCCCTTCGGACAATGCCCCGTCAATAATTCTCCGAGCCTGATCGGTATCCGGCTCGAAGATTTCCGGGATGTTGGGGGGGATCTCCATGAGCATTTCCTGGCTGCGGCGATAGCGAACAATCTGCATGAAGCCACGAATGGCTTCGGTTGGTGTTTCATAGGTCGGAATCCTGTTTTCCGTAAATATTTTACGGGCCTCTCGGGCGGAATCCTTTCCCGGCCAACAAGTGAAAATGCCCCGAAAGCTTGCCTTTGATCCGCTTTGTTTCAGTGTTTCAACCACCCCCCTGGCTACCTCGGTACCTGAAGTCACTGCCGATGAACTGTATATGATAAGCAGTGCATTCACACCATCATCTTCAAGAAGTACCGTTAATGCATCGACATATCGCGCCGGTGGAGCATCTCCAAAGATGTTCACCGGATTATTCAGTGAACAAGATTGCGGAAGCACATTGTTCAAACGAGCTAAGGTTTCTGGAGATAGTTTGGCCGGACACCCCTTTTTATCGATGAGAGCATCGATGGCCAACGCACCCATTCCGCCACCATTTGTCAAGATAGCTATATTGTCCCCGGAAAATCGTTGAGACAACGTCAATGTTTCCACAGCATCGAAAAGCGCCTGAATATCCATTACCCGCAATATCCCTGCCCGCTGAAAGGCGGCATTGTAAACATCATCGGTACCTACACTCATTCCATCGTAGGAAATGACTCGGGCGCTTTCGGTATAGCGTCCTGCCTTGACCACAATCACAGGCTTCATCCGCGCGGCTGCTCGTGCCGCAGACATGAACTTTCGGGGATTGGTGATAGCCTCGATGTAAAGCAATATCGCTTTGGCGCTATAATCGGTAGATAAGTAGTCAAGCATATCTCCGACATCGACATCAGACATATCTCCCATGGATACAAAATGAGAAAACCCGATACCGTTCGACGCAGCCCAATCCAGAACCGTTGATTGTACCGAAGCCGACTGGGAGATAAATGCAATATTGCCTTGAATTGGCTGAATATGACCGATACTTGCATTCAAACCCGCACCAGGAACTATGATTCCCATACTGTCGGGTCCCAGGATACGCAGCAGATAAGGACGGGCAGCATGCAGCATTTCATCTCTCATCCGATTTACACATTCGCATCCGTTGCCAGAGAGTCCGTTCGATATGACCACAACAGAACGGGTTCCAAGTCTGCCGAGTTTTTCAATCAGAGAAGGAATTACATTCAACGATAAATTAATAACCGCAAGTTCCGGTGCCTTCGGCAGACTTTCGACATCCGGAAATTGATAAGGCCGTTGAAAGTTCTGATTTGTTTCATTGACATAAAAGAGTTCGCCTTTAAAACCGGAGTTACTA
>CAYQKZ010000407.1:0-3013 GCA_964418135.1 uncultured Desulfobacterales bacterium | reverse complement strand
CCCGTCATCGCGCTTCACAAGGTGAATTACACGCATGAACACGCCAGCTTTGATGGAGATGAATCCTATCTGTCCGGAGACTGGTACACCGATGCATCGCGATGTGCGTCCCATGACGCTGACCTACAACGGCGAGTCGATTACTTTCGACATGCCAGGGTGGTATTGTGACCAGTCCGATGAGAGCATTCATACCGGTAAAGACATGAAAATGTCAGATCGGATGATTTCTATCCTTAAATTATCGCTAAAAAAATGAACGACCGAAAACACCTTGTTTCAGCCGAATTTGACAAGCTTCTGGCCGCTACCAAGGGCGGCCGGAACGAGGCCCGCGACCGGTGCCTTTTGCTATTGATGTTCAGGCACGGCCTTCAGGTACCGGAAGCTTGCAGCCTGGAGCTTTCTCAGGTTGACACCGAAAGCAACGCGCTGCATGTCGCCCGTCTTAAAAAAGGATTATCGACCACCACCCGCTCCGCATGGATGAAATCCGCGTCATAAAAGCATGGTTGAAGGAACGGGCGCGGATGAAACCGGACAACAGCGCGTTTTTCATCAGCGAGCGGTTTTTGTCGTTGAGCCGAAAAACGGCATGGGTCGCGATCCACAGGTATGGAGAAAAAGCCGGTCTTGCACTGTCCGCCCATCCACACATGCTCCGCCTGCCTGCGGTTTTGCTTTGGCCGACCAAGGGGCTGACACGAGGCTAATTCAGGATTATTTAGGGCACAGGAATATTCAGCACACAGTCATATATACAGCGACAAATCCGGCCAGGTTTGAAAAATTGTGGAGATAATGCTTTTTTTTATGGACCATATTAGAGAGACCCGCGTGTGTTAAGATACGAATAGTGTAACTCGATGTTCGGCACAATAGATTTTAAAGTTCCCAAAAAAGATTAAGTTTTCCATGATAATGGCGATGATCTCCTATACAAGAAACAATATATTCAAACGATTAGAAATGCATTGAAGCTTATTGGAATGCTTTCAGATTTTACTATAAACTTTCAGAAAATTCATTTTACAAGGCAACAGGGAAGAGGGATTCCATGAAAAGATTACTGTTATTCATATCGCTTTTATTGTGTATTTCTGCCTGCGCTTCACCGCCCTTCTACATGACCGATAACTTTCACGGTAAGAAAATCACCCGCTGTGATAATGATTCATTCTGTTTTAAAGAAAAATATAGTGTCGCATGGGATGATTCGTGCAGATCGTGTTGGTATGGGTATTGGAACGACTGCAATTCTTTTTGTAATAACAGCAAATCAAGAGGATATCCAGTTACTTACAGGAGTAAAGAATACTCTTGTGAAAGTGATCCGTCTGGATATGCTGTGACACTTCCAGGGGGCGGTAATATTGCTACACCATAGAGCAAAATTAAGGAGGTGGTCAGTGAATAGAGCGATTTATCTTTCGGTTATGGTGAAATTGATAACGGGATTTGGCATATTTCTTACCGGATGTTCAAATATTGCATATGTAGCACCTAATGAAGCCTATGTCGTCAATGAACAACTACGGGTCCCGGCTACTCAATCCAGTGTCGGAAGGTTTAACGCACAGATTATTTTTATGGCGGACCAGATTGAACGGAATGTCGACCGCGAAAACCTTGATAATACATTTATCGTCACTAGCTTTTCGAATCTTAACAGGCTTGCAGAAACAACCTCATTCGGAAGACTGGTGGCAGAGAATTTCATCCATGAATTGCAGGTGCGTAAATGGAAAATTTTTGAAGTCAGGCTGACCAAAGATATTATCATCAATGAAACAGGCGAATTTTCCTTGAGTCGCGACATTAAAAAAATCAAGGAAATATATATGGTTGGCGGCATAATTACTGGCACGTATTCAGTTGCGAACGGCCATATAATTGTCAATTCACGTGTTATCGATATCAATACAGGCCTCGTTGTTTCATCCGCCCAGTCACATATGCCGGTCACTTGGTTTACCGATGCTCTGTTGTTCAATGCAGACAATCTTCAGCCGATGAGAATAGTCGGGGATACCCCAGCAAGTTCAGACATCGTTAAAAGAGGGTCAATTAACATGAAAGCAATCGACAAATAATTTGAAAAAGAGGAAAATAACAGTCATGATGATTTGGCCGGAACTATGATAAAACTCACAATTACAAGTGATTATCATGATGATTAGAAACTGTATAACCGTTTTCTTGTCCTGTGTACTTTTATTTACATCGACAGGTTGTCCGGCCCTACAACAAAGAAGGCAAGGCATCTGCTACTATGGCATAAAGTTAACATTGCCTGTTTTGTTGGATTCTACGGATCTCAAATCGCTATTTGAAGATATTGCCGCCGAACTGTGTGTTGATGTGTGTTCCGATTGTGCAACACGGATGCCAGACGATAAAGGGAACATCGTTAACTGTGCCAATATAGATGATATAAAACGACAAACTGTCATTGTTACCGACTTCGCAGACATTCAGACCTACAAGCCTGAACAATCCGGGATACTGATGGGTGAATTGATGCGGGCTGCTCTCAATAATGTCTGTTGCTATAAGATTATCCAAGCTGAGTTTGCTAAATATTTTAAACTGTCAGGAAGTGGGTTGGTTGTACTGACGCGCAATGCAAACGAGATCAAGGAAAACGAGTATTCACAATCAGAAGTGATTGTTGGAACCTATAACTATTTATACGATTACAATTATATGCACCGGAACAAGGTCGTCATATTTATCAGAAGGATCGATCAGCAGACGGGAAAAATAACCAGGATGGTAACGCGCGAACTGGATTATTTCTGTTATGAAAGGCTACTCAAGTACACCATAAAATAATTATTGGAATGATCGAACTAAAATATTGTTAGCGGCATGATTAACCAACATCTCTGATTTACACCCTGTTATCATTTCCTCGTCCCATTTCTGTCAAAGGAGGACTACCCAATCGCGGACAAGCCCTTTCGATCAATGATGTCGAGAAGCCGTTGCGCTGTGCCGCTTGGCTTTTTTT
>CAYQKZ010000406.1:0-3035 GCA_964418135.1 uncultured Desulfobacterales bacterium | reverse complement strand
ATCGATGTTGTCATTCATCCACAAAGTGTGATACATTCCATGGTAGCTTTTCAGGATGGGTCGATCATGGCACAAATGGGCATACCAGACATGAAAACAGCCATTTCTTACGCTTTATCTTACCCGAAGAGGCTTCCGCTCCGTCAGAAATTGCCGGACTTTCCTCAAATTGGCGCCCTGACTTTCGAAACCCCGGATATGGATAAATTTCCGTGTCTCAAACTGGCTTGTTCCGCCTGCGATATCGGTGGAACTTTACCGGCGGTAATGAATGCCGCCAACGAAATTGCAGTACAAGCTTTCCTGGATCATAAAATCGGCTTTCCCGACATCCCTGCCATCATTCAGAATACGATGGACCATCACACAATCATCACCTCCCCGGAGCTGGACGACATTCTCCAATCCGATTTTTGGGCAAGAGATACCGCAACCGCATTCATAAATAAACGAAGCAGATAAGACAAACCCATTTTAGATTTATCCCTATGACAACCAACATTTTTTCATTCGTTATTGTACTCAGCATCCTGATACTGGTGCATGAACTCGGTCATTTTTTCATGGCAAGGTTTTACGGCGTCGGCGTTCTGAAATTTTCACTCGGATTCGGTCCGCGGGTTGTCGGCAAGACCGTCGGTATCACCGATTATCGCATATCGGCCATTCCTTTGGGCGGATATGTCAAAATGGTCGGCGATGAGCCCGACGCGCTGGTGGATCCGGAAGACATCCCCCTGTCATTCAATCACAAACCGCTTTTCCAGCGATTTCTCATTGTGGCTGCCGGCCCGTTATCGAATCTGCTGCTGGCTGTGGTAATTTTTTTCGGTCTATTTTTTATTGTCGGCATTCCCGTTCTCAATCCCATCATCGGAAAAATCGATGCGGGTTCGCCTGCCGAGCAGGCGGGCATCCTGGCAAACGACCGCGTGACGGCCATCGACGGAAAGCCAATCGACAACTGGGAAGACATGGCCAAAATGATAACCGCCTGCCAGGGCCGTCCGTTGACGATGACGCTGGTCCGGGAAGGCCGAACACTGAATATTGGGGTGTCCCCGCAGCAGAAAGCGTCGAAGAATCTTTTTGGAGAGCCGATCGACCGCTATTTCATCGGCATCATGTCCGCCGGCGATACGCGTATCCGGGAGATGAGTTTTCTTGAATCCCTGTCGGAAAGTGTGGCCCAGACTTATAAAATCGCGGAAATGACGGTACTCAGTATTGTCAAGCTGATTCAGGGAACCGTATCCACCAAGACCCTGGGCGGCCCGATCATGATTGCTGAAATGGCCGGACAGCAGGCCAAGGAAGGCGCTACGAGCCTGATTTACTTTATCGCCCTGCTCAGCATCAATCTTGGCATTCTCAATTTTCTGCCCATTCCCGTGCTGGATGGCGGACACCTTTTCTTTTTTACGATCGAAGCGATCATCCGGCGTCCACTCAGTATCCGCCTTCGGGAAATAGCCCAGCAGGTGGGAATCGCTACGCTGATCCTGTTGATGATTTATGTGTTTAACAATGACATCGAACGCATCCTCTTCAAGGGCTGACACGTTCTGAGGTAACCGGTATGCCGCACAGACTCGAGATCACACTGAAATCCGGGCTCTTCGATGCCGAAGGTCAGGGAATCCGAACCAAGACATTGAATTATTTCGGTATTCATCTAACTGACGTCCGAACCGTTCAGGTAATCACAATCGATGTTGATTTAACACCCGATCAGCTCACCCGGATTCAAACCGAGATTTTTACCAATCCGGTCACCCAGGTTTCAGCGTTCACCCCACTGGCGGTTGAATTCGACTGGACCATCTGGGTTGGCTTCAGACCCGGCGTTCGGGACAATGCCGGCAGCACGGCTGTCGAAGCCATGGAAGACGTGCTGAGAATTCGTCTGAAACCAGGGGAGGCCATTTACACTTCGAAACGCTACTGCATCAGCTCAGCCGATCTGTCAAAGTCTCAAGCAGACACCATCGCTGGCGAACTTCTGGCAAACGACATCGTTCAGCAATGGCAGATTTATTCGAAATCCGACTGGAATCCGGATATTGGCATCGGCATGATGATTCCCAAAGTCCGGATCGATCACACGCCGGCCGTCACCACCATTCCCGTCGACAGCGACCAGAACTTAGAAAAAGTCAGCCGGGTCAGAAATCTGGCCTTGCATCCCAATGACATCCCCATCATCCGAGGCTATTTTTTCGATCCGGCCGTCCAGCAGGGCCGCGCCGTGCATGGGCTTTCCGATCCCACCGATATCGAGCTGGAATACATATCCCAGGCCAGAAGCGATCACTGCAACCACAACACATTCCGGGGCCTTTTCCGCTATCGGAATCGTGACACTGGAGACAGTGTCACGATCAACAATCTGTTCAAGACCTGCATCGAAGCGCCGACTCTATCACTCAAAGCCCAGAAACCCTGGGTGATATCGGTGCTGTGGGACAATGCGGGTGCAGCCCGATTCGATGAAAACCATTATTATGTGATCACCGGCGAAACGCACAATTCTCCGTCCAACATGGAAGCCTACGGCGGCGCCATCACCGGCATCGTGGGGGTTTACCGCGATCCGCTGGGCACCGGCAAAGGCGCCCGCCTGATCATGGGAAGCTACGGATTCTGCGTGGGTCCGCGGGACTATGCCGGAAATCTCAAACCTCGGCTTCACCCCAGAAGACTCCTGGATGGTATCATCGAAGGAGTGCGGGACGGCGGCAACAAAAGCGGCATTCCCACCACCTTCGGTCAAACCCTGTTTCATCCCGGATATATGGGAAAATGCCTGGTTTTCGTAACAGCCCTCGGCATCATGCCGGCCCATATCGCGGGACTGCCTGCCGAAGACAAAAAAACATCGGCCGGTGATCTGCTGATCATGTGCGGCGGCCGGGTGGGCAAAGACGGCATTCACGGTGTCACTGCATCTTCGGAAGTTTTTTCGGAACACACGCCGGCTGGTCACGTTCAGATCGGCGATCCCTACACGCAGAAAAAAATGCATGATTTTATCC
>CAYQKZ010000405.1:0-3047 GCA_964418135.1 uncultured Desulfobacterales bacterium | reverse complement strand
GATAATGTGATTCAGAAATAAGGAAATGATCCCCGCATGAAAACATTCTGCACCGAAGGCCCCGTAGAACCGGAACGCAATTATTTCGTCTCCAGAGAAGCGTTGGTGAAACAGGGGCTGGCCAAGGTGGATGACTGGCGCTATTTCACCCTGTTCGCTCCGCGGCAAAGCGGCAAAAGCACGTATTTTCAATTTTTGTGCGAAGCCATCCGCCGGAACAGATCGGAGATTCTGCCGCTCTGGCTCTCCTTTGAAGCATTTGGACGGGCGGAGGAGGCATTCTTTCTGGAACTGTTCATACAGAAGATTTCCATGAGACTGCGTCAATATGGTCTTTCCCTCGATCCGAATTTGAAGCCGGAACGCATGGCGTCGTTATCGGATTTTTTTTATCGGCTGGTCTTGGCCATGGAAAAGGAAATCGTCCTCATCGTCGATGAGATCGAAGGTCTCAAAGATATCGAAACGTTGAACGCCTTTTTGCACAGCATCCGGGACATCTATCACGACCGCCGACAAGTCGGTCTGCGCAGCGTTGTTCTGGTGGGAGTGTCCAACATCACGGGCATTTTGCAGGATACGGCCAGTCCGTTCAACATCGCCGATCAAATCGACATTCCGTATTTTACCTTCGATGAAACCAGCGATCTTCTGGAACAGCATATCCAGGCAACCGGCCAGGTCTTTTTGCCGGAAGTGATCCGGCAAATTCATGACAACACGGCCGGCCAGCCCGGATTGGTGAACGCTCTGGCCCGTGATCTGGTCGAAAAACGATGCCCCGGAACTCCCGAAATCGGGATGGCGCCGTTTTATCGGACGCTGGATGCCTTCATGCGGGTCTATGTGAACAAGAACATTTCCAATGTCGTCAACAAGGCCAGACAATATCCGGAGATTATGAAGCAAATTCTTTTCGATGGCCCTGTTCCGTTTACGGCGGACGATCCTGCCCTGTCTTTCTTGCATGCAAACGGGGTGATCGACGATTATGGCGGCATGTCCACCATCACGGTTCCCATCTACAAGAAACGCCTGTATCAGTCGTTCAAACCCCTGATGAACGGCAACAGTGAGATGAGATATTTCAAGGATCCCTTTGTGGATGAAGGTGTTTTTCTGGATTCAGAAGGATTTCTGGATATGCCCCGCCTCTTGGACAGATATGCCCGATACGTTTCCGAACGGGGCAATGTGATTTTTTCCGGAGAGAAATACCGGGAAGGAATTTATCATTACAATCTGGACGCCTTTCTGGCATCCTATGTCAGTGTATTTGGTGGAAACATATTTCCGGAAGTTCCGGAAGGCGGCGGCCGGGTCGATTTGTTGATACTGCAAGGGCAAAGACGATGGATCGTCGAAGTGAAGCGGTTTATGAATCGGAGGGGGCTTGAACAGGCCAAACGTCAACTGGCGAATTATGGAAATCGTTCCGGAATGAACGAAGGCTATCTGGTGGTGTTTTCCGATGTGCATTTGGAAGGCAGCCGCGGCTGTGAACAGATAAACGGCTGCAACGTGCTGTGGTGGATATTGCCGGTCAATACAATCCCGCCGTCTCAGTCATGATACAAAAACATTTTGGATAACCCCAACGAAGTATCGATTACGGAAGTCTGCAATCTCACGCCTCCCTACCAGAGCGTGGAAGAAATCGCAGATTGAGGCGTTTTGAGGGGTATTTGCTGGAAATCACCTAATGCGTGGTCGTGGTAGCGGAAGTCGGCGAAACCGAATAACTGAACGCCGTGGCCCCGCTCGTCTTTCCCACCCCCTCATCCGCAGGGAGATAGGTGCGGACATAATCCACCCGAATGGCCGCAGGGGATACCGTCACCCGTGTGTAGCCCGTGTTCGGAAATTTGTCTCCCGACAGATAGGCGTCGGCATTATAGAGTGCATAGAAGGGATCCGCCGGTTCAGAGAGCGTTTGGTAGATGACACCGTCCAGCTCTTGTTTGGCCCAGATGTGATCGTGGCCCTGGAAGAAGATCGTCACATTGTTGTCCGCCATCAATTTATGGATGGGGGAAGCCCAGTTCGGACGCTTCGTCGTGAATCCCCATCGACCGTTTTTGTTCAGTCCGCCCCACTCGTACAGCTCTGCCAGTTCGATGCCACCGCGTCCCGTACCCATCACATGATGGGCGAAGACGAACTTGTATTTGGCATCACTCTTCTCCAGGGTGGTTTTGAGCCACTGGTACTGGGCATCTCCATGGGTGATATCCCACAGATTCGTCCGCTTGTCTCCTCCGCCGAAAGGCTCATCGACACATACGGCAGAGGCCCAGTAGGGATCGATCACCACAAAGAGAGCGTCTCCCCATGTCCATGCATAATAGTTCCGGAGCTGACCGATATATGGTATCTTTTCGGTATTGCCGGTATAGAAATCGTTTGGCGCGGGTTGCGAGAAATGAGTATTGCGCGCATTCTGAGCCCATACGGCCACATTGTTCGGGGTTCCGTTCAATAGATAGCGGGCTGCCTGTTCGTGATTGCCATTGACGAGAAAGACCGGAGCCGATCGCCCGATCAGGCCGAGAAAAGGTCTCTGGAGGGTGTAGCGCTCGGTTACCTTGGCGGCGGTGATCGTTTTGGGATCGAGCGTATCGACGCTGAAATCATCGCCGATGGTCAAATAAAAGTCCGGTTTGTCCGCTGCCGCCGTCTGAATTGTATAGCGGTAGAGGTCTGCATTGAACTGACTTTTCTCTCTTTCGGGATGGGAGTCTCCCTGAATACAGAATGTGAAGGTGCTGCCCGGTGAACGGGCCGTATGGAAACTGTACTCGTCCGAAATCCCGGCGGTACTCCCACCAGTTTTCAAGAAATACAGCCGATAATAGTATTGGGTATCTTTCTGCAATCCATCGAGGGTCATTTCCAGTGGGATTCCGGCCTGAAGGGTACCGACCGAAGTCTGTTTATCATAAGTCCCCGATGTATTTCCATACATCAAGCAGACCGAACCGCTCTGTTCCTTCGAGTAAATATTGGCCTGGATGGATGTGTCGGTGGTTGAACCCAAAACGATGTTT
>CAYQKZ010000404.1:0-3070 GCA_964418135.1 uncultured Desulfobacterales bacterium | reverse complement strand
TTTACCGAAGCGATTGCCGACGTGACATTCCGAATCGCACCGCTGACCGAATCCGATGCACGGGAAATGATCGGTGAAATCAAGGCGCAGCGGATTCTGGATGCATTCAGAGGAGAAGCCGCCGTCGATAAGAACGCCCTTGTTCAGACGTTGTTGGGTCTGTCACAGATAGCTCTGGCACATCCCGAAATTTCTGAAATCGACATCAACCCGCTGCTGATATCTGCATCTGGCGGTGTCTGTGCCGTGGATACCCTGGTGGTACTCAATCCCGAAAGCCCGGTACAAAAATTTCCACCGGCCATCGATCCGTACGCCATCGGTTCTCTTTTTCATCCGCATTCCATCGCCTTTGTCGGGGCTTCGGCTTCCATCGGAAAATGGGGACATACATTGTTTACCATCACCGCCGGCAGGGGATATCAGGGTAAAATTTATCTGGTCAATCCCAAAGGGGGAACGATTGCCAACCGCCCTGTTTTTCGTTCTGTTCTCGATATTCCCGAAAAAGTCGATCTGGCTGTCGTCACCGTACCCGCAGCCGGGGTCATGGATTTGATCCCTCAGTTCAAGTCCAAGGGGATTGCCAATATGTTGCTGATTTCCTCCGGCTTTGCCGAGGTGGGTCCGGCCGGAAAAGTTCTGGAACAAGCACTCGTTGAAAAAGCATCCCAAAATGGTATTGTGCTGATCGGACCCAATACCATGGGCATCTGCAACCCGCATATCCATTTGTACTGCACTGGAAGCCATGTAATGCCGGAGCCGGGATCGACGGTTGTGGTTGCCCAGTCCGGCAATATGGGTACCCAGTTGCTGGCCTTTGCCGAGCAGCAGGGCATCGGGATTCGTGCTTTCTGCGGTTCTGGAAACGAGGCCATGGTAACCATAGAAGATTATGTGGATGCCTTTGAAAAAGATGCCGTAACCCAGACCGTCATGCTGTATGTGGAAAGTGTTAAAAACGGCAGGCGGTTTCTGGAAAGTTGTCGTCGTGTGGGCCGAATAAAGCCAATCGTCTTGATGAAAGGCGGCCGGAGCCTGGCCGGTAACAAGGCCGCCGCCAGCCACACCGGAGCGATGAGTTCGGATTCCCGTATTTTCGATGCAGTTTGCCGGCAGGCCGGTATCGTCAAGGTGGAGCGCTCGATGGATCTTCTCGACTTGTCTGCGGCGTTTTCTTCCCTGCCGCTTCCCAAGGGAAACCGGGCTGCCATCATGACCCTTGGCGGCGGATGGGGGGTTGTCACGGCCGATCTGTGTTCGGAATACCATATCGAGGTTCCGGAGCTTTCACAGGAATTGATCGCGCAGATCAATGCGATTCTGCCGCCTTACTGGAGTCATTCGAATCCGGTGGATATCGTCGGGGAAAACGACATGACCATCCCCATGCGGGTTATGGAAATACTGATGAAATGGGATGGCTGCGATGCAGTGATCAATCTGGGCATTATGGGCAGAAGAATTCTGGCCAACAGGCTCTCCGAATCCATATCCCTGGCTGATCCGACCTATTCACCGGAATTTCTGACCATGATGGGAAACGAACTGCTGAAATTTGAGGCCGACTATGTGGCCCAGATTGTCCGCCTGATGGAAACCTGTGAAAAACCGGTGTTCGGCGTCAGCCTCCTGAAGGAATGTCAGGACAAAACTGTTTACAGCGTCAACGGCAGCCGGTACAAAGGGGTTTTTTACGAAAGCCCGGAGCGGGCGGTCAAGGCGTTTTCCCGGATGGTGGAATACCGGCGGTTTCTGGAAAGATGATTCGGTTTGTCGGTGTTCGTTCTTGAGGGGGGATATGCGCCTGCCCCCCTCTGCATGGGGAGGTCGGAAGGCCGACGCAAACCATAATTTCGGCTGCAAATTTTCTGGAAAGGATCGTTACATGAAATTTTTTTTGGCAGAAGGCAATCTTGGCGGTGGGGATGTCACCCGTGAGCAGGTGGATGTCGTGATTCAAAAATTGAAGGATAAGGGCTGGAATGTGGAATACGGTGCCGGCAAAAACAAGGCCGAAGACATTTCGGAGTTCGGCCGGGAACAATCTCTCCTGGATAAATTTTCAGACGATTTTATGGCGTGTCTGGACGAACTCGGGTTTTGATGCCTTCTTTGATAAGCTGGATTGAACCACGATTTACCGATACATTTGATCGGCGTTCTGTTCCATTTCCAGCGATGCCAGAAACGGCCCCGGCGGATTCGTGATCGGTTCGTCCGGGCGCAGGGCCGCCAGCTCGTTGAGGGCTTCGCGGATTTCCCGGGATCCTTTATGAAAAACGGCCTGCATGGCTTCATGATCTTTTCTGGCAGTCCCTGTCGAAAATTTGCCATCGCTCTTTTTCAGAAAAGCGATGACCTTGTCCTGGATGGCCTGCCAGTTATCCTGATTTGTCTGCGTTGACAGGTCGATCAATGTGTCGGGCTGTTCCAGTTGACTCCGGTGAAAACGACGCAGCGCAATATTCCAGATTCCCAATACCCAGATCAAAAAGAAGGCCGAAGATAGAATGCCTTCGGCTGTTATCATGCTGACCGGGTCCAGCCCGCCCAACAATCCCGATACCAGCAGGGTGCCGATCACCGCACCGGCCCCGATTAAACTGGATACAGCGCCGATTGAAAGGTTTTTCAGGCGGTATCCGGTGCGTTTCCGGCGATATGCCATCAACGCTTCCAGCATGAGGCCGAGGCGCTCCGAATGGGTTTCCACATAGGCTGCCAGGTGATCCAGCCGGTGCCGCGGGGCTTCCATGACAGCCTTTTTCAGCTCTTCCCGCTGGTTTTCCAGATATTTCAAATAGCTCAATTCCTGTTCGCGATGAATGCGGGATTCGATGCCGGCCTGCTGAGAGTATGTTAAATGAATCATGGGGATGTCTTTGCGGCCGGTGATCTGAGACAGGTTCCAGCACAGGGTGCCGTACACCCGCAGCAGATCGTTGAGGGAGGTGCATTCATCGATCCGGTTGAGTACAAAAAGCACCCGGTCTTCGAACGTGCGGGCCGGCAGGGTTTCCCGCAGACTCGTGTGGACTTCCCGGATGGTGCCGGCCTTGTGCGG
>CAYQKZ010000403.1:0-3074 GCA_964418135.1 uncultured Desulfobacterales bacterium | reverse complement strand
GGTTGTGGCTTCCACCGCCACCCAGATCAGCCCGAAATGCTGACTGACGCTCACCCATGTCATCATGGCCAGAAACAGCAGGAGGCAGCCGACAAACGCGGATTCCCGGGAATTGGTGAACAGAAAATCTTCTTCGAAATCCTGGCGCATTCCCCAGTTTTCTCTTTTCAGATATCCCAGGGCATACAGGGACACCATGGCAAAGAGGGCGCTGGTGATACTCAGAAACAGCAGGCCCGGCGCATCCAGAAGCAGCCAGCCGTCCAGCACGGGCGCCGGCGGGTGAACCCATGCCGAAATTGTCAGCACGGCATGGCCGAGAGCGGCTGCGATCAGTACGGTTCGAATCGCCGTTGCGGATGTCAGCCCGAATACCAACAGGGCTGTGGCTACCGGTAATAAAATCAAAGCAGGTATCATATCAGCCCTTCAATGTACTCAGCAGGTCCGTATCGATGTGATCGAACTCCCGGTTGATGTGAAAAATTGCAATTCCCATTACGAATACCGCCATGAAAACATCCAGAAGGGTGCCCAGTTCGACCAATAAAGGCTCTTTGAGGGCCACGGCCAAACCGAACGCATATATGCCGTTTTCCATGACAAGATAACCGAGTACCTGAGACAGCGCTTTCTTCCGGCTGACAATCGCCAGCAGCCCGACCATGATGGTGAAAAAGGAAAGCGGTACGACCAGAGGCGATTCCAGGGGGATCGGCAGCGGAAGCTGCCTGCCCATCCACATTGCCAGCGCCAGCAGGCCGACGCTGACCAGCATCGACGTGGAATATCCGATAAACGGCTCCATTTCCCGCCGAACACGGGAGGTACGCATTGCCCGGAGCAGCAGCCACGGAAAAACCATGCCTTTGAGTATGATGGTCATTGCCGACAGTATGACAGCCCGAAGCGTCATATGGTCTGGATTCACCAAACCAGGAAGAATGCCGAGCAAGACGCCTTGAAGTGCAACGATGCGGATGCATGCGCTCAAACGGCTCGATCCGATCAGCTTCAGGTTGGTGAGAATCAGCAGCACGATCAGTGCATCGATCCACAGTTCCATAAGATAATGTTATCCTTTCAATACCAGAACGATTGCCAGGATGGCCAGAACGCCCGCGCCGGACAGCAATTGGGGAACGCGCAGCAGCCGCAGTCGCGCCATGGAAGATTCAACGACACCGATACCGACGGCCAGCAGAAACATTCCGAACAGCGTTGCGGCACTGTCAACGATAAAATTTCCCGTTCGGACGGGAACCAGTATCCCTGCCAGCAATGCCCCGAAAATCCAGAGCTTGATGGCCGAACCATAGAGTATCATCGCAAAATCCGGCCCGCTGTGATCCAGCACCATGACTTCGTGGATCATGGTCAGCTCGAGGTGGGTATTCGGATCATCGACCGGGATTCTGGCGTTTTCCGTTAGAAGAACGATCGAAAAGGCACCGGCTGCCAACAGAAGCACTGTTCCGGAATGCGTCCAGGTGGAAAACGACAGGCCTGCGTAGATTCCGGAAAGAGACAGGCGGGGAAGGAACGTTCCGACATCGACGGCGGATTTTCCGATTTCTCCCATGGCCAAAAGACTGAGCAGCAGGGCGGGTTCGGCCAGGACGGAAAACTGCACTTCCCGGCTGGCGCCCATGCCCTCGAACGCCGATCCGGTATCGAGTGCTGCAGTCACCGTAAAAAACCGCATCACGCCCAGGAGATAAATCAGGAAAATCATGTCTCCGGTAAAACTGAAACACGCAGCCCCTCCGCCGATGGGCAGCACCAGAAGTGCGGTGATGGCGGAGGCCAGCCCCACCAGGGGACCAGCCCGGAATACCCAGGATGTGGTGCGGCTGTAAACCGCACTTTTTTGAAACAAGCGGGCCAGGTCGTAATAGCCTTGCAGCAGCGGCTGGCCTTTGCGGCCCGCAAAAAACGCCTTGGTTCGGTTGATGATGCCAGAAAGCAGCGGAGACAGGATCAGCGCGGCAAGCGGATGCAGAAAAGATAGTGGTTGCATGAAAAGGTTATCTCAGATTCCAGATTAAAAGAAACAGCAGGGTGATGGCCACATAAAGAACATAGATTTGAACGCGGCCCTGTTGCAGCCAGTGCAGCTTTATCAGCAGCCATTCGATGCCTCGGAAAAGAGGATGGAACAGCTTCTGTGAAAAGACATCGTCTGTATGGGTGATCAGGCTGGCTCCATCAGGGAAAAAACCTTCGGGTGGATGAAACGTCTGCCGAGTCTGCAAGAAAAATCCGAACATCGTGGTGATGGGTTGAACAAAAGAGGATGCCGTGTACTGCATGCGGGCGGTGGGTTTAACAAAGCCGCAATCCCATGTGCCGCTCTGTTCCGGAGACCTGCCGGACAGAAGGCGTCTGCGCAGCAGGATCAGTCCCCCCAGAATAAGCAGAAAACCCCATGACAGTGCGGTGATATACTGAAGCGGCAGAATCATAACGGACAAATGGACATCGATGTCGTTTGTGGACAAGCCGGTGATATTTCCGATTACCGGCTTCATGGCCGAAACGACCCAGGGAGACAACAATCCGATAGATAGACAGCCGATTGCCAGGAGCAGCATCGGGATTTTCATCCCCCAGCCGATTTCATGCCCTATCAGGGCGGGGGTGTGACGAGGCTCCCCCAGGAAAACAATGCCGAAAGCCTTTGTAAAGCAGACGGCTGCCAACCCGCCGATGGCGGCCAGGCCGGTGATGACGCCGATACTGGAAAGCGAAACGCCCGAAAGCCCCGCTCCCATAAATGCGCCGCCATAAATGAGAAATTCACTGACGAAACCATTGAGCGGCGGCAACCCGCAGATCGCAAAAGATCCGATTAGAAAAAGCACACCGGTCCAGGGCATATGACGCATCAGTCCACCCAGTTGTTCCATGTTCCTTACACCGGTAGAATGCAGCACCGCACCTGCGCCCAAAAAAAGGAGCCCCTTGAAAAACGCATGATTCAGAACATGTATCAGACCACCGGCAAAACCCAGAACCACCAGAAATGGCTGGTTCACCGCCAGCCCCAGTACCCCCAGTCCCAACCCCAGTGT
>CAYQKZ010000402.1:0-3087 GCA_964418135.1 uncultured Desulfobacterales bacterium | reverse complement strand
GGAGACAGGGGCTTTAATCAATGGCAAAAAGAACCCGTATCAAGAAAAAAGAAAAAAAGAACATATCTAGTGGAGTCGTTCATATACAATCCACTTTTAACAATACGATCGTAACGATAACCGATCCTGTAGGAAATGTCCTTTCGTGGTCCAGTTCCGGAGTTCAGGGGTTTAAAGGCTCTCGGAAAAGTACGCCCTTTGCTGCACAACTGGCTGCAGAGGATGCCGTAAAAAAAGCACTGGAATATGGGATGAAGACGGTAGAAGTTTATGTAAAAGGACCTGGTGCCGGTCGCGAGTCCGCGTTGCGTTCATTACAATCTGCAGGTTTTAATATTGTATCTATTAAGGATGTTACACCGATTCCGCATAATGGATGCCGACCACCCAAAAGGCGTCGTGTTTAAGTTTGTGCAAATCTGTTGTTTTTGAGTCAATGGTTATAAAGGAGGATGACTTGGCAAGATATATTGGTTCGGTATGCCGGATATGTCGACGTGAAAATTTGAAACTCTTCTTAAAAGGGGATCGGTGTTATTCTGACAAATGTGCTTTTGATCGCCGAAGTTTTCCCCCAGGACAGCATGGGCAGCGAAGGGGTAGAAAAATCTCGGACTACGGAATCCAGCTTCGTGAAAAACAGAAAGTAAAGCGCATGTACGGACTTTCTGAAAAACAGTTTCACCTATTTTTCGAAAGGGCCGAACATCAGAAAGGTATAACGGGTTCAAATCTTCTGATTTTGTTGGAAAGACGTCTGGATAATGTCATTTATCGATTGGGTTTTACAAATTCTAGAACACAGGGTAGACATTTTGTCAGACATGCTCATTTTCTGGTGAATGGCAAACGAGTCGATATACCTTCTTATTTGATCAAGCCAGGAGATGTTATTGAACTTAGTGAATCCAGCCGACAGATTCAGGCAATCAGTGATTCTCTCGAAGCTGTTGTCAGAAGAGGTGTACCGCAGTGGCTTGAATTGAAGAAAGAGTCTTTTACCGGGAATGTCAGAGCCCTTCCAGTTCGTGAAGACCTGACAATGCCGATACAGGAGCAGCTTATTGTTGAACTTTATTCCAAATAAGAATTCTGTTACCCGTAAAAGGTCTGCAATACTCATCAACAAGTCATACTTGTAAATCCTCTGATAATAGTCTGGAGAAATCATAATGCCTAGCAATGAACTCATGACAATCAACTGGCAGAATTTGGTTATGCCGGAAAAGGTTCAATTTACAAGCACGCCGGTTTACGGCAAGTTTGTATGTGAACCGCTCGAAAGAGGATTTGGAATCACTATTGGGAACACCCTACGGCGTATTCTGTTGTCGTCTTTGTACGGTGCTGCCATAGTTTCGGTGAAATTTGACGAGGTCATGCATGAATTCAGTGTTATTCCCGGTGTGCTTGAAGATGTTTCGGAGATTATTCTCAATCTCAAATCTGTTCGGATCAAGCTCAGGGATGCCGGGCTCCATCTGATACATATTCGATGCTCTGGCGAATGTACGGTAAGAGCTGGCGATATCATCAGCGAAGACGGTCGGTGTGAGATACTCAATCCGGAATTACATATAGCTACCTTGTCCGAGAAATCGACATTGAATATGACAATGACTGTAAAATTGGGTAAGGGGTATTCACTTTCCGAGTATAATAAAGATCCGAATGAGTCAGTTGGAACAATTCCGATAGATGCCGTGTTCTCACCGATCAATAAAGTTGTTTATGTGGTGGGCAATGCTCGGGTCGGGCAACGGACAGATTACGATAAATTAACTCTGGAAGTCTGGACCGATGGAAGTGTAACTCCCGAAGATGCGGTGTCTTATGCTGCATTGATCATGAAGGAGCAGTTGACCAATTTTGTGAATTTCGATGTAGAAACGATTCCAAAACCAGAACCTGGACTTGTCGGTGCCGATCAACAGCCGATTATGAACGAGAACCTGAATAGAAGTGTTGAAGAACTCGAGCTTTCCGTTCGTAGTGCCAATTGTCTTAAAAATGCCGATATTTTTAAAATCTATCAGCTTGTCAGTAAAACTGAAGGGGAAATGCTTAAGACAAAAAATTTTGGCCGAAAATCTTTAAACGAAATCAAAGCGGTTTTAAGTGAAATGAAACTTTCTCTGGGGATGAAACTCGATGGTTTCCATCCTCCTGAAGATGATATACAGCAAGGAGAGTAAACAGGGCTATGAGACATGGAAAAGCCGGATTAAAATTAGGACGTACGAGTAGTCATCGTAAGGCGATGTTCAGAAACATGGTTACCTCCTTGTTTAAATACGACCGCATTACGACAACGGATGTCAAGGCCAAAGAGCTGAAGCGTTGGGCTGATGATTTGATTACACTGGCAAAACGTGGTGATTTACATGCTCACCGTCAAGCACTTGCCATTCTTACCGAAAAAGAAGTTGCTTATAAACTTTTCAGTGAGGCGACCGAGCGATATGGACACATTCATGGAGGGTATACGATGATCGCAAAAATCGGGAACCGTCCCGGCGATGCCGCGCCGATATCCATTGTCGAATTGGTTGGTAAGGAAAAAAGTAAGCCTCTTCAGATTCGCTCAAGAAAAGCCGTTCTTTCGGTTCAAACTAAAAAGCAAGCTGAAAAATCAAAAGAAACTACCGCTGTAAAGCAGACGACTGAAGAGTCGGCAGTACAATCCGAAAATATTTGATTACAAATCTATCTAATTCAAATCTATTTATAAAAAACAGTTTAAAACAAAAAAAGGTTCTGTGCATGTTGCACGGAACCTTTTTTATTTTTATCATTGTTAATTAGAGAAACATATTGACTCAATCTTTCCAAAACGATAATCAAAATTCGAAAGATCAAATATTTATTCTGACTCCACGCTATGTTTCAATTGTAAATCTAAATGCAATACCCGTTTCATTCACGGGTATCGAATATAACTTTCTGTATTTACGATATATTATTGTTTAATGGGTGGCGAGATGACAATCCGTAATCTCCATTTCATGTTTAATCCTGCATCTATTGTATGGGTAAGTGAAAATCTAAAACCCGATCCGATTGAATCAGTGCTTGCCAGAAATCTTA
>CAYQKZ010000401.1:0-3090 GCA_964418135.1 uncultured Desulfobacterales bacterium | reverse complement strand
CACGTGGCAATTTCTGCCCGGCGACATCATCCGTTACACCAAGTTCACCTGTCATAGACTGAATCCTAAGGAGAATGGGTTTCGTTTCTGGTATTCAATCATATTCTTAACATGAATCAAGAAGGTGCTGCAAGAAATCCCTGCCGATATCCGTCACTTTCACTCGTCTGAATTGGAAATTTTGGAGAGAATATCCTCCTTGAACAGGCGGTCTGATTCCATAATGATACGCTGATGAATATCTCGAAATTTATCCAGAAGAATTTTAGCAAAAGGCGTCAATTGGGATCCACCTCCCGAAGCGCCCCCGATATTCCGGGTCAGGAGCTGCCTGCCCATCCGTTTTTCTGTAGCCGTTATCCTGCCCCACAAGGCACGATAGCTCATTTTAAGTTCTCTGGCAGCCGCCTGAATCGATCCATGCCGGTCGATGGCTTCCAGCATTTTAACACGGCCCAGACCAAAGATCACTTCTCCTGAACCGTCTTCAAACCATATTTTGGAACGGATAAAAAACGGCCCTTTTTCATACTGTGTCATGACGGTCTATTCGTTTCCATATGTGCAAATCGATAATTGTTTCTGTTTATTTCGGCCAAGGCAACTCTCATACTTCTTCCTTCTGAATTGACTAACTGGATGTGCAGGAAATTGTCAATCATCCCATCTCTGTTACATAAGTCAATCTGATGGAGGGATACAAGAAAAATATCGAATTTTTCTAAATTCTTCACAGTTCGTCAATGGAGAAACCAAGAAGGGATTCGATACGATGTTGGACTTCGATGGCATTCTCTTGTCGTCTGCGTATTTCCCGGCGGGCATCAGGCGCTGTCCCATATTTCGAAATTTTGGCTTCAAATCTAGCATTCATGTTGATATTTCGGTCTTCCTGAATCCATTTATCGGCCAGGAAAACCACTTCAGCTTCCGTAATCGGAGCTGCCGGATCTACCATAAAGTCCATGTGTACTTCGACAATATCGGCAATCCTGGAAAAACCCATTTCCCTCAGCAGGCGAGCGCCTTCAGAAGCGTGACGGGGATAATTCCTGGCCAGATCATGCACCCGGGCCGCGGAAATTATCCATTTCTCATTCAGCCGGCAGCCAGCGGCATTCAGCGCCCTTGCGATCCGCATGGACAGATCCGCAACAGCCGAGCAATGATCGATGACGTTTTGCGCAGTGTTCTGCCGGATCATGAGCGCCCGACATTCGGCATCGGATGGAATGTCGTAATGATGCAAACATCCATTTGCCCACACATAATCCTCCGGCGTGTCGATATCTTTCAGAATGAATTCATCCACAACCGGCACATCGATGGATCGCGTTTGATAATCGTTCAGAAACCCGTGAAGCCCCCCCGGTCCGGTCCATGTTTCAATAGATTTCATATGAATCCCGGAAATCAGCGGAGGATGCCCGCGAACCTCCAGAAATGTCGGGTAATAGATATCGGCATTCCCGGTTATGAAAGCATTCTGCAGATCGATCAGCGTCTGTCTTCTGACCAGGGGAATATCCACCGGATGAATGAAAAATCCGGCACAGTCCCGGGAAAGACTTGACACCCCCGTCACCACGGAAGAATACATGCCCTTGGCAAAATCAGGATTGAAGACCGGTGTTGCGCCGCAGCTCTCGACAAGGGCCGCTGCCTCATCGGCCCGATGCCCGGTCACCACCCGGATATCCTGAACGTTTACAGATTGGTACAACCTGATCACCCGCTCCAGTATCCGTTTTTCGCCAAGCGGCAGAAGCGGTTTGAATTCTTCAAGTCGGGATGACAGGCCGGCGGAAAGAATGATGGCCGATAGCACAGGCTTTTTCATCTCAGTCTCAGAGAGCGGGCGTGAATCAGTTCCGACACGATGCTGACGGCAATTTCTTCCGGTGTCTGGGCACCGATGGAAAGCCCGATGGGACAATGTACTTTTGCAAAATCCGCCTCGGAAAATCCTTCATTTTCAAGCGTCCGGTAAACGGCATCCCGTTTTTTTCGGGAGCCGATCATGCCGATATAGCCGGCCTGCGTTTTCAAGGCCTGATGCAGAACGGTTTTATCATGAAGATGACCGCGTGTGAGTATAACGAGATAGCTGTCCGCACCAATCGAAAACCCTTCCAGAGCCATATCGAATGAAGAAATAACCCGTACCGCCTCCGCATCCGGAAACCGGCGGGTGTTTGCAAATTCCACCCGGTCATCCAGAACCACGACTTCGAAACCCACCATCCTGGCAAGGCAGGCCGTGTGAAGGCTGACATGACCGGCACCGAAAAGATAAACAGTCCCCGCCGCCATGGCCGGTTCGATTAAAAACCGTCGATCTCCGGACTCCACCAGAATTGGAGATGACAGCTTCTGGGGAATGGAACCGATTGTCGTCCGGATATCCACATCGCCGATCATCCCGCCGTCTGCAAGCATAAAGGCATGCCGGACCTGTTGAATGGGTGAATCGGAACCCGGAATCTCCGTGATGAGATACCCTTTCTGGTGATCCTCCAATATCTGAAGGAGAGCGGAAAAAAACAACCGGTTTGTATTGTTCGGAGGGATCGATTCTACCAGAATATCCAGCTTTCCACCGCAGATCATATCCATGGCATCGGCAATTTCAGAAGTCAGATCGAATGACCGGATGACAGCGCCCGGTTTGCCCAGCATGTGTCGGGCTGTTTCCATGACGTCCGCTTCGATACGTCCCCCACCGATGGTGCCGATAAACACGCCGTCAGTCCCCAGCATCATGCGCGTTCCGGCAGACCTGGGTGTGGAGCCTTCATGACTCAAAATCAAGGCCATGACCAACGGCTGTTGCCGAATCAACATATCATGGACAGTACGGACCCATTTTATCATCCTTCATCCTCCTCTGAATAAAAATACCTCGATCCTGGAGATTATTTTATATGAGCTGCCTTGTTATCCATTATTTTTTGTAAATGGCGCGCCGATTGCTGAACATGCCGGATGATATCCGACAGCACAGCCTTTTCCAGTACACCGGCAAAACCAACCACCCACAGAGCCAGGGCAGCCCCCGGTGATTTCCGACACCAACCGCAACCGCCCTGA
>CAYQKZ010000400.1:0-3093 GCA_964418135.1 uncultured Desulfobacterales bacterium | reverse complement strand
GTATGACTGGCGGCCAGATGGCGCCGACCACCATGCCCAATCAGCGCACCACCACGTCTCCATTCGGCAGAGATGTCACCGTCGTCGGAATGCCGATCAAGGTGGCGGAGTTGATCTCTGCCCTGCAGACACCGGCATACGTTACCCGACAGACTGTTATACGGCCCAAATATATCGTCAAAGCCAAAAAAGCCATCCGCCGGGCATTTGAATATCAAATGGAAAGCAAGTGTTTCAGCTTGGTCGAAGTGGTCAGTACCTGCCCCACCAACTGGGGAATGACGCCCCTGGAAGCCGTAGACTGGACGGAAAACACCCTGCTTCCCTATTATCAACTGGGTGATGTTAAAACCCCTGAAACCATGAGCGGAGGAACAGATGCAAAGTGAAGTCATGTTTGCCGGTTTCGGCGGACAGGGCATTTTATTGAGTGCCAAAATACTGGCCCATGCCGCCATGGAACAGGGATTTGAAGTGATATGGATTCCTTCTTACGGTCCTGAAATGCGGGGCGGAACCGCCTACTGCATGGTTGTCATCAGCGATCAGCCCATTGGTTCTCCCATCATTCGCAACCCGACCCACCTGGTGGCGATGAATCGGCCATCCTTGGAAAAATTCGCTCCCGTAATAAGGCCAGGGGGTGTTATTTTGATCAACAGTTCCCTGATTTCCATCGGCTGCGGACGAACGGATGTGGATGAATTCATCGTTCCGGTCAATGACATCGCTATCGGTATCGGAAGCGTTCGGTCCGCAAACATTGTGGCACTGGCCGCTTTTGTCGCTCGCAGCAAAATGGTAGACAACGATATTCTGCGTGAATGCGTCCGAGAAGAATTTTCCAATAAGGCCAAACTCATTCCTTTGAATATGAAAGCCGTTGATGAAGGTCAACGGGCAGCGCTGATTCAGATCGATTAAACAAACCGGTCGATTTCTAAAGTCACTTTCAGCACCAAATTTATTCCTATATGCAATCAAGTTGATGTCAATAACTTCCAATAATGGTAGACCCGGTTTCAACCCACCCTACCATTACATCATAAACATTGCAAAAGGGAATGATAACCTGTCGAGTCTCTATGTTATTAAATATTCCTGAATACATTCAGTCTATCGAACCCTATAAGCCTGGAAAACCCATCGAAGAGCTGGCCAGGGAATATGGCATTCAGCATGCCATTAAGCTGGCTTCCAATGAAAATCCGTTGGGGCCATCTCCGAAGGCGGTTCAGGCCATCATTAAAGCCCTCTCTAATCTGCATCGATATCCGGATGGAAGGGGACATGACCTGACGGTCAAACTGTCCAACCGCCTGGGGGTTCTACCGGATCATATTGTTCTGGGCAATGGATCGGACGACCTGATCGGTATGCTGACCCGTGCATTGCTTCAGCCGGGTGATGAAGTGATCATCCCCACACCCTCGTTTTTAATGTACGAGATAAATGTCCAAAGTGCCGGCGCCATTCCAATCCTCGTTCCTTTGAGGTCTTTGTCTATTTGTGCCGATGATCTTCTGGAAAAGGTAACATCCCGAACCCGAATGATTTTCATCTGCAATCCCAACAACCCCACGGGCACCGTGATGTCCCGAAGTATATTTGAAATGTTTTTAAAGAATCTTCAGCCGGGTGTAGTAGTGGTGGTGGATGAAGCTTATATCGAGTTTGTCAGGGACCCGGACTGTGCCGTCGGTTTAGATTTCATTCAAGAAGATGGTCCGGTTGTGGCCTTGAGAACATTTTCCAAGGCCTATGGACTGGCTGGACTTCGGATTGGTTATGGCGTTATGGCCCCAGAGCTTGCCGGAATTCTCCACCGGATTCGACAGCCGTTCAATGCCAGTCTGCTGGCTCAGGCCGGAGCTGTTGCCGCTTTGGAAGATGAGGCGTTTTTAACTAAAACCGTTCAAACCGTTCATGAAGGACTTGATTATCTGTATAGGGAACTGGACAGATTGGGCATCCGTTTTTTTTCCACTCAGGCCAATTTTTTTCTGATCGATACCCGCAAAAATGCGGACAATGTGTTTGCGGACATGCTGAAAAAAGGCGTTATCGTTCGTTCCATGACATCCTATGGATATCCCGAATATATTCGAGTGAATACGGGTCTGCCAGAAGAAAACAGACGACTGATTCAGGCACTTGAACAGGTACTGTGAATGCGGATAACCACGGAATAATTTTTATTATGAAAAAGCCCCTCTTGATTACTATCGATGGACCAGCAGGCGCAGGCAAGACTACGGTCAGCCGGCTTCTTGCCGAACAGCTCGGATACCGGTATCTGGATACCGGTGCGCTCTACCGGGCGGTTGCCCTCAGTATTCTTGCCAACGAAATCAATTTCGAGAATACGGCATCGCTGTCTGCACATTTGAAAAAGATAAATTTAACTACGCATACGGATCAAAACGGATTGCGCCTGTTGTTGGAAAATCGGGATATCACAGATCAGATCAGAACACCGGAAATCGCCATGATGGCTTCCATTGTTTCCGCAGAGCCAATTGTAAGAAACTATCTTCTGGATATCCAGCGGGAAATGGGAAAAGACAAATCATTGGTCTGTGAAGGCCGCGATATGGGAACCGTGATTTTTCCGGAAGCGGATATCAAATTTTATTTGGATGCCGATCCCGATGTCAGAGCGTTTCGACGGCACATGGAATTGTCGCAGAAAACACCAGCCACTCTCGAAGATATTTCCAGAGATATGCTTCGAAGAGATCAAAATGATAGTCAGCGATCTCTTGCCCCTTTGAAAGCCGCAGATGATGCGGTTCGGATTGACTGCACCCATATCGATCCTCAGGCGGTGATCAAACAGATAATGACATTCATTGATCAAAAACTGAATTCAACCGACTGCAGTAGTAAATGACTTATTCACTTTCGATCCCAGCCTGATAGCCCCGTATTCGATTTCCTGACTCAAAATATAATCGTTGTTTTTTAGAATACATTCTGATAAAAATAAAAAGATATACTGCTCATAGTATTTGGTTCAGCAGGTAAAATAAGGCTAAGGGGGATAGTTAACTTTCATGGAAAACAGTACACAAATCAATTCAGAACAAACAA
>CAYQKZ010000399.1:0-3102 GCA_964418135.1 uncultured Desulfobacterales bacterium | reverse complement strand
AACCACCACTTTCTGTCCGCTGGCACGATCCCAGGCAAACCCGACAAACCAGTCGAAATGCGCTTCATGCGTCTGGTTGTCCATGGACCCGGTTTTTCCGCCGATATCCAGACGGGACAGAATACTGTCCTTCTGATAATCCTTGAAGGCTTTTCTTCCCGTTCCCGAATTGACGGTGGCTTCCATCATCTGTGTCATGGTGTCGGCAGATTTTGACGAAATAACCTGCTTCATCTGTTCCACCCGACACTGGTAGATAGGTTGCCCTTTTTCATCCGAAATTTTTTCGATGATGGTGGGCTCGACCATAGCCCCCTGATTCAGGACAGCAGCCCCGATCATCGCTCCGTGAAGCGGCGATATCAAGGTGGTTCGGTTGTAACCGCTGGCGATTTCTGCCAACGGATAGGGGGCATCTTCAACGATCATCTTACTGGAATCGATAGGCGCTTCAAAATCAATGGCATGATTGAATCCAAATGCTGCAGCGATTTGTTCGATACCCGTTTTACCCAGAAAATGAGCGCCGATTTTTCCGAAAACCGCATTCACCGAATGGGCGAAAGAATCCCTCAATGTTATATTCTGGGCATACTTGGTATATTTATCGGTCAATTGGGATTTGTAGAGCGTATGTTTGCCGCCGGTAAAGGAGAGCGTCGTTCCTTGATTCATCCCGCATTTTTCTACAGCCGCGGATGCCGTGATGATCTTGAAAATACTGGCTGCCGGAAAGACACTGTCGAGACAAGGATTGTTTGCGGGATCGGTCCGGTCGTATCCGACCATGGCCAGAATTTTGCCCGTAGATGGATCGATGGCCACAATACCGATATAACGGGCATACGCCGTATTCAGATGTTTGAGCATATACTGCTGTAAGGGCATGTCCAATGTCGTGACCACATGATAGGTATGCCCTTCAAAATGGGAATCAAAGTTCTTTTGTGTGAGATTGACGAATGCATTCCCATTTAAAAACGTTTGAACTTCTTTTTTATCGATCCGTTTTTCATTTCGGGGCAAGCTCTGGGGCTCATTTGTCTGAATTCTCTCCGGTGCCCGAAAATAGCTGAATACACGTGATAAATCGATTGTGCTTTCGATGACCCAGAACCCGATAACGAGTAAAATCGTCAACCCCGCAGCACATCGATACATCCGCCTGGTTCGTCGCCTGGCCGCAGCAATTCGATTCAATCGCGTCTGATAGTCGCGCCAATCCAATCTCACAACGGGTTCACCCATCGAGAATTTGTTGTTCATTATTTCCTCGAGGAAGAAGAATTCATCAAAGTAACGGGGATACCGCCGTTATGACAACGCCGTCCCAGGCTTCACGACTCCGTCTACTGTAGCAACTGTACAGCGATTGTCATCCACCGCAGCCAGAAGCATCCCCTGAGACAGAATGCCCATCAGTTTGGCCGGCTGGAGATTGGCCAGAACGATCACCTGTTTGCCCACAAGACTTTCCGGAGAATACGATCCGGCAATCCCCGCCACAATCGTGCGGATTTCACCGATATCCACTTCGAGTTTGAGGAGTTTTTTGGCTTTGGGAACAGCTTCGGCCTTGACAATACGACCGATGCGAAGATCGATCTTTTTGAACTCCTCCAGACTGATTTCGGATTTGAAAACCGGCCGCTCCGGTGGAGGTGCGGATGCATCGTCGGATTCATTATCTTTTTTATTGACATCGATTCGGGGAAAGAGCGTGACGGATTTGGGAATCACCGTGCCGGAAACCAGTCCGCCCCATCGAGAGAGCAATGACATGCGGTAGAAAGACGCTGCATGGATGCCGCTGTTTCCGGCATGACCGGAAAGATGAGACCCGATATGATGCGAAGCCCTTCAAGAAGATTGTAAATGACCGTTTCAAGCTGTCGGATGGTGGATTTGGATTTGGCCAGAACCCACGGTGTCGTTACATCGATGTATTTGTTCATCTGGCTGATGAATTCCCAAACCGCCACCAGCGCCTTATGAAACATGAATCCGGACATGCCGGCTTCGAATTCGCGAACGGCAACCGCCGCGTCCGACCGGAGTCCCAGCGTCAGAAGCGGATCCCCATGGAGATCCGGGGCCGGAACAACTCCCTTGAAAAATTTATGCGTCATGGCAATCACCCGGGAGAAGAGATTTCCCAGATCATTGGCCAGATCGGCATTGATTCTTCCGATCAGCGCCGTCTCGCTGAAACCGGAATCCAGCCCAAAGACCATTTCCCGCATCAGAAAATACCGGAATGCATCCAGGCCGTAAATGTTTTTCAGTTCCAGCGGTTCGATCACATTCCCCAGACTTTTGGACATTTTACTGTGGTCCACATTCCAGTATCCGTGGACATTCAAGTGCCGGTATATCGGAATACCGGCAGCCTTGAGCATGATCGGCCAGTAAATGCCGTGAGGTTTCAAGATATCCTTGGCCACGATGTGCTGAACCGCGGGCCAGAATTTCGCGAACAAAGGACCTTCCGGATAACCCATTGCCGAAACATAATTGAGAAGCGCATCGAACCAGACGTAGGTAACATAATTATCGTCAAACGGCAGGGAAATCCCCCATTCCAGCCGGTTCTTCGGCCTTGAGATACAGAGATCTTCGAGGGGTTCTTTCAAAAACGAAAGCACTTCATTCCGATATCGCTCCGGCCGTATAAAATCCGGATGGGTTTCGATATGTTCAACCAGCCAGTCCTGATATCGGCTCATCCGAAAAAAATAATTGGATTCCTTGATGATCTCCGGCGGGGTTTCATGATCCGGACATTTTCCATCCACCAGCTCCCGCTCGACATAGAACCGCTCGCAACCAAAGCAATACAGTCCTTCATATTCGCTGTAGTAGATATCGCCGGCATCGTATATTTTTTGCAGAACCTGTTTGACGACGGCGATGTGCGCCGGATCTGTGGTGCGGATAAACGCCGAATTTTCAATGTTGAGCTGGGGCCAGAGTTGCCGGAAAAGCTCGCTGATTCCATCGGCATAAATCCGGGGGCTTAAATTTTCCTTTTTGGCCGCCCGGACGATTTTATCTCCATGTTCGTCGGTTCCGGTTAGAAAAAAAACCTCGCGATCCATCATC
>CAYQKZ010000398.1:0-3109 GCA_964418135.1 uncultured Desulfobacterales bacterium | reverse complement strand
CAAGGGTCAGTATCACGCAGTCGGAAGGAACTTTCTCCACGAATTCGGTGTAGTAATCCCTGCCGGATTTAGCGCCGTCGCAGCCGCCGACCAGGAAGAAATGACGGATGGCTTTGTTCTTGACGGCATCGATCACGGCCCCTGCAACCCCCATGACCGCATTTCTGCCGAAGCCGACCATCACGGATTTACCGGCGACATCCCCCGTAAATCCCGGCAACGCCAAGGCTTTTTCAATGACCGGAGCAAAATTTTTGTCACCGATGTGGCACACACCTGGCCAGCCCACCAGGCCGGTCGTAAAAATGTTGTCCTGATAGGTTTCTTTGGGTTTCTGGATACAGTTGGTGGTCATTAAAATGGCACCGGGAAAGGCTGCGAATTCTTTAGCCTGATTCTGCCAGGCGGTTCCATAGTGTCCATAAAAATGTGCATATTTCTTGAGTTCCGGATATCCGTGACAGGGCAGCATTTCGCCATGGGTGTATACATGGATGCCTTTTCCATCGGTTTGTTCGAGCAGATCCGCCAGGTCTTTCAGGTCATGGCCGGAGACGAGAATGGCCTTGCCTTTTTTGGCTCCCAGAGGAACGGCTGTCGGAACGGGATGGCCATATGTTCCGGTATTGCCGGCATCCAGAAGCTCCATGGCCCGCAGGTTGACTTCACCGCATTTCAGGGCCAGCCCCACCAGCTCGTTGACCCCCAGGCGTTTGTCCAGCGTGGCGGCCATGGCTTCTTGAATGAAGGCATAGACGGTGTCGTCGTTCTGACCAAGAATCGCGGCATGATCGGCATAGGCCGCCACACCCTTGATACCGTAAATCAGCAACTGCTGGAGAGAGAGAATATCGGGGTCGATGGATGCATCCGATTTGACACCGACGGATTCGCCCTGCTTGACCATACCGTCCAGGGTTCCGGCCGGAATGAAATCTGCCGGACCGACCGGAAAGGATGCCTGAACTTCACTTTTGAGCGCATCGCGTTTGGCAGTGCATTCCTTGATCAGTGTGACAAAACGGTCCGGATCGAAATCCACATTGGTCAGCGTTGAAAAAATGGCTTCACAGGTAAAGCGGTTGATGCTATCATCCACCACTCCGGCTTTGCGGGCGGCGACGGCCACCTGAGACAGGCCTTTTACCGTATAAATCAACAGATCCTGAAGGGCTGCCACTTCCGGCTGCTTGCCGCAAACGCCGATTTTGGTGCATCCTTCGCCTTTAGACGTCTGTTCGCATTGAAAACAAAACATGGTGATCTCCTTTCGCTATGGGATTGAATGAGGGATTCAGGGCTGAAGACGATATCGGGCTGAAATAATTGTCTCTGTCTTTCCCCTGTTTGCGTGAACTTTGTTTATCGTTAATGTTACGTCGGGTTTTATCCCGAAGTTGGCAAAACGTCCTTGACTTAAGTCAACAAAATCGAAAATAAATGAAAAAGCCCTTCATTACCGTGGTAGAGATTATTTCAAAAACCCCGCTTTTCAGCGGGCTGGATGAGAGCGCCCTGCAGAAATTCGCTGCGATAACCATCCATAAAGACTATGATAAAGGTCAATTCATTTTTTCAGAAGGAGATGCCGGCGACGGTTTTTATACCGTCGTCAGCGGAGTCGTAAAGATTTTCAAGGTGGCGCCCGAAGGAAAAGAGCAGATTCTGCATATTTTCGGGCCCGGAGAACCTTTTGGTGAAGTGCCTGTTTTTACGGACCGGCCGTTTCCGGCAACCGCCCAGGCCATTGCAGAAACCAGCCTCTTGTTTTTTCCCAAAACGGCTTTTGTGGCGCTGATTCATCACAATCCGTCCCTTGCACTGAGCATGCTGGGGGTATTGTCTCTCCGGCTTCGGGAGTTTACGGTACAGATCGAGAATCTATCACTGAAGGAAGTCCCCGGCCGCCTCGCATCTTATCTGCTGTACCTGTCGGAAGAGCAGGGAAACCCGTATGCTGTTACCCTGAAGATATCCAAAAGCCAACTGGCCAGCCTGTTGGGAACGATTCCGGAAACTTTGTCCCGCATACTGGCCAGAATGGCGGCTGCACGGTTGATCAGCGTTCAGGGAGGAGACATTCGACTTTTAGACAGAAATGGACTGGAATCGTTGTCCGAGAACGGGAAACTGACGGAAAAATGATTCCCCCTTTCGAAAAGGGGGAATCCGCGATCATTTCAGAGACACCAATTCCTTGCTGAGCAACCGGATATGCCCCATTTCTTCTTTAATGATACCATCGATCCGATTTTTGCCCAGACCTTCGGGAACCACTTCCTTCATTCCCAGATAAAATACGATGGAATCTTTTTCCGCCTCGATAGCAGCCTTCAGAATTTCCTTCATGGATGTTAAATCGATCGTTTTTTGAAAAAACACACGGGTATCGGCCAACGCCCGCAGGTACAGAACAGCCTCGTGTTCGGGGTCAAAGACCGTGGCGACTTTTTCTTTTTCATTTAGCAGCGCATGCATTTCCTTATAAGTTTTTTCGTGCTGCTCTTCCATCTGTGACAACTGGATCAGAAATTTTTTGGATTGCGCATCCGCCACATTCTCGGACGCACTTTTGTAAAATTTTGCACCATTTCGTTCCAGTTGTTCTGCCATTTCAAAAATATCGTCTGCATTGAAATCGAAGCTCATGATCATGTTTCCTTTCATTAAGAGGTGACAGGTTCAGCGGAGACATCCGCTGCCTTTTCTATGAATTCGGTTTATTGCCATGGCGTGATCGTTACCTGCCTCAGCAATGATTTTTCCGTCAATATAATGAAAGGTTCCGGTTTTGTAAAGTATCCGAAACCGGTAAATGGGCTTGGTCCTAATTTCGTCTACTACCATTTCAAAGGCAGAAATTATTTATGCTGGTATCATTACGATTCCATGTATCTTTCTCATTTGCAACACAAGGTGATTCGATATAGGATGTATTCATAATCTCGATCTGGTATTTGTCGTTGAAAATAAGATTGTTGGCGCATTCTTATTTTCTTGTATCAGATAGGGATTAGAAACTATCTCTAAATTCTGTCTGAGACACACTGCGTGGGAAGGTGATTCAAAATGCTCACATACTACGGTGTATGCTCCGCTTTTGAATCAC